>NZ_JBGSXS010000047.1:0-6031 GCF_041751335.1 Aquiflexum sp. | reverse complement strand
CGGTAAACAAGGAGGTTATCAGTTTTGATGTTCGGGATTTTGCATACGGTTCTATTAATAATATTTTGCTATCAGGGGATAAAATTTTGCTTTCCTATAATCAAGGATTGTCCGATGAGGAATACAAAAATATTACCGAAGGCATCAGTGATTTTCAGGAATCCTTTAGGGTTGTTGGACAAAAGAACAAGTCTATTCTAGCAGTCTTTGATGAAGAAGGTCTCCCAATAAATATGGTTGTTCCTGATTTTTTGGGCAGATTGGAATTTGTGGATAAAGAAGGATATCTTTGGTTTTCACCAAATAAGAATGATGTCGAAAGGGATTATGAGGTATTGTATAAAACAAGATTGAATTGAATTTTATATATATTTAGGTACTAAAACAATTGTTAAAGTTCCATAAATCAAATTCAAATTTTTTTCTAAATTTCTGAAATTTATGCAACCATTAGCCTCTAATTATCATCAGTTCAGTAATTGAACAAGATATTATGAAACCAAAAATTTCTTCACTAATCATCTTATTAGCATCATTACTATTTGGTTCTTGTAGCAAGACGATTACCTTGAACAGAATGGTTCCCGCAGAAATCAGCGTTCCAACTTATGTCCAACGCTTATTATTGGTGGACAGGACAGCACCTCAAAGTGAAGGATTGGCCATCATAGAGGGAATACTTACCGGAGAAGCACCCTTTGAGGTAAAAAATGCCGCAGAAGCCACTCTGACTACAGTACATCAAGAATTGAATACCTCACCAAGATATGAAGTCATCAGAGCTAGGGAAAGGCTAAAAGGAGGTTTATTTGCCCAGACTTTTCCCACTCCTTTAACTTATGAACAGATAGACGGTCTTTGTAGACAATATGGAGTCGATGCTGTCTTGGTTTTGGAAAAATTTTCCTCTGACTTTATCATCACTGACAAAAAGAAAACGGTCAAAAAAATCGTAGGTACAGGAAAGGATTCCAAAGAGATTGAAGTGGAAGGGATATACATGGAAGGCTTGGCTTCCGTCAGTGCAGGTTTTAGGCTGTATGAACCTGAAACCCGAAATATTTTTGATCAGGTAAATTATGACAAAACCAACTTATGGTCAGCAGAAGCCGAAACACGAACTCAGGCAGCAGCCATGTTGATAGATAAAGTCCGGGCCACACAATATGTCGGAAGGATGGCAGGAGCAAGTTATGCAAAAAGGATTGCCCCAATGAATGTATCCATTAGCCGTAACATGTACGAAAACCCAAAATCAAACCCTGCGCTTGCAAGAGGGTCACGCTTGGCTCAGGTAGGTCAATGGGAGGAAGCAATAGTGGCCTGGCATGGGGGCTTGAAGCAAATCAATGATAGTAAAGCTGGAGGTAGATTGTGCTATAATATCGCCTTAGGCAACGAGGTTTTGGGGGATCTCCAAGGAGCGAGCATTTGGGCAGGAAAGGCTTTTACAGAATTTGGATACAAAAAAGGAAGAACTTATGCACAGGAATTATCCATGAGAATGAGACAGGAGGATATTGTACGAGAGCAATTGACAAGGGAAAATGATTAATGATTATTTTTTTACCTAGATTGCTAGAAGAATGAATCATATATTTAATCAATTATGAGTAAACAAGTTAGACTCAGAAAAAAGAGTTACTGAATTTTTTCAACTAAAAATGATGTGAGTCATGGAACTTAGACTAGGTAACTTCGTTACTAGACTAAGTCATTAATCTTTTTTAGAAAAAATTTACCCATGAAAAAATCATTACTGTTACTTGCCCTCACTTTAGTTTGTAATCTGTCATTTGCCCAAATTGACAATCAATTGAAAATTGAAAATTATACAATCCCTGATGAAATTGAGATCATAGTTGAATCTGAGATTACTGAGGAAATGAAAAAAGTGGGGACTGTTTTTGCAAAAGCAAAAGGGGTTACAACAATTGCAGCCATCAATAACGTTAACAATCGGGCTTTAAGGAAATTGAAAACAGAAGCATCAATGCGGGGAGGAAGCCATATATTAGTAACCCAAGAGACTCAGGAGAATACTGTATTTTCTAAAACATCTGCCTATTCCGCAATAATTTATAGATCAAATCAGTCAAACGTCAATGAAATTAAAGAATTATTGGAATCCAAAGAATTTTCTTACCGTTTTGAGCGCAAATACAACAGGAACAAATTCGATCATAAGGATAAGCTCTTCAATCAACTCCTCAATCAACCACTTCAAAAGAATCAATTGAACCCACCCTATGTGAAAAACGGAAAAATAATCTTGGAGATAATGGAATTTATCGGTAACAGAAACCGACTTATCAAATATGAAGTTATTGCCAATTCTGATTCGCAGATATTACTTTTTAAGGAAGAAATTCCCGGCAAAGAAATGAAAATGATCATTCTTGAAAAGGTAAAATGATAAAAGAAAAACTCAACAGATCATTATCTGATCTGCTCAGATGTCTTACAGGATGGTCTTTGAAGTTGGTCAATTGCTCTTCTTAACCGGAAGCAATTTCACGTTTATATATGTTTTGGGCACCGTTTTTTTCACTTTAATAATATGCTGATCTCCCATCCGCTGAAAAAATAGGCTCTTTGTCTTCTCCTTCAAAATCACTGAACTGAGTATACTTTTTTGTATTCAAATCATAATCCCAGATATCTCTGGTAACTGAAGAGTTTTGCCTTTTTCTCCATTCATCTTCATAACCCTTTCTATCCTGCAAAATAATTTTGCTTCCACCTTGATCATAGTTCGCAAACTGAAACCCTGCTGTAGAAAGCAATATGCTTCGCCCTCCTTCTACAGTAACTTGGTAGAGTTTTCCAAACAATCCTTTATTTGGAAAACGGACAGAGGATTATAAATCATTTCTTGGTGAACTGAATAGGATATGTTTACCATCAGGACTGAAATCCAAAGGGATGTCATTTCCTGAATGGAAGATCAATCTTTTGGCCTCTCCTACATTGGAAGGAATGACATACACATCAAAATTCCCATATCTGTCACTGGCAAATGCAATCTGCTTACCATCAGGACTCCCTACGGGCATTTGGTCCTGGGCCTAATGAAGCGTAATTGGCAAGGCTGTACCACCATCGGTACTGACTTTGAACAAGTCACCTTTATATCCAAACACAATTTCTTTTCCATCAGGGGAAATGGCTGGATATCTAAGCCAAAGTGAATTATTTTGGGCTAAAACCGGCAAGATTAATCCCATAAAAACCAAAAAAGTATACATTATTTTCATATTGGTAAATGATTTAGTTTCGAAAACAATTTACAGAAAAACCTCCATTTTTAATGAAAACAGCTACCGATGGATTGATGAATAAAAGTTCTGGAATTCAACTTGATTAAAATTAAAAAAGACAGCCCGAAGACTGTCTTTTTTTAAATATTCATGATGTTATTTTCTTACTTTCCATTAAAAATTGCTGCCTCACCCAATTGCTCTTCAATTCTTAGCAACTGATTGTATTTAGCCATTCTGTCCGATCTTGAAGCTGAACCGGTTTTGATCTGTCCACAGTTAGTGGCAACCGCCAAATCGGCAATGGTAGAATCCTCAGTTTCCCCAGACCTGTGTGACATCACCGCTGTAAAGCCGGCTTTATGAGCCATTGCAACAGCTTTTAGGGTTTCAGTCAATGTTCCAATTTGGTTTACTTTTACTAAGATTGAGTTTGCTGATTTTTCCTCAATCCCTCTCTTGAGGAATTTGACATTGGTAACAAATAAATCATCACCAACTATTTGGATTTTGTCTCCGATTTTGGAATTAAGCAATGCCCAACCCGCCCAATCATCTTCAGCAAAACCATCTTCAATAGAATCAATTGGATACTTTTGGGTCAATTCTGTCAGGTATTCTACCTGCTCTTCTCTGGTCCTTACTTTTCCATTAGGCCCTTCAAATTTTGTATAATCATATTTGCCATCTTTGTAAAATTCGGTTGCTGCACAATCAAGAGCAATGGTGACATCATCACCTGCTTTGTAACCAGCTTTTTTGATTGCGTCCAATACACAGGCCAAAGCCTCCTCGGTACCTCCGGAAAAATTAGGAGCAAAACCACCTTCGTCACCTACGGCAGTACTTAAGCCTTTATCGTGAAGAATTTTTTTAAGGTTGTGGAAAATTTCCGCGCCCATTCTAATTGCTTCAGAGAAACTTGAAGCCCCAACAGGTCTTACCATAAATTCCTGAAAAGCAATTGGAGCATCTGAATGAGAACCGCCATTGATAATATTCAACATAGGGACAGGTAGTGTATTTGCATTGACCCCACCTATGTACCTATAAAGCGGCTGACCTGATTCCATAGCTGCTGCTTTGGCCACTGCCAAAGAAACGCCAAGAATAGCATTTGCACCCAACTTACTTTTGGTCGAAGTTCCATCAAGATCGATCATGATTTGGTCAATCATATTCTGCTCAAAAACATCCATCCCAAGCAACTCCGGAGCAATGATATCATTCACGTTGGAAACTGCTTTTAAAACGCCCTTTCCAAGGTATTTGGATTTATCACCATCACGAAGCTCAACTGCTTCATTTACACCCGTGGATGCCCCACTAGGTACTGCTGCTCTTCCAAAAGCTCCGTTTTCAGTCACTACATCTACTTCAACAGTAGGATTTCCTCTTGAGTCTAAAATTTGTCTGGCGTGAATTGATTGAATCAATGTCATAATTTAAAAGGTTTAAGGTTGTTTAATTATTGTTCATTAAAGATATAAAGTCATCAAATAAATACCTTGAGTCATGCGGACCGGGCGAGGATTCAGGATGATACTGCACTGAGAATGCAGGCTTGTTTTTCAGCTTTATCCCAGCTACGGTCTTGTCATTTAAATGAACATGTGTCATTTCCGCTATATCACTGTTTTCCACATCTTCTTTTTTAACCACGAAGCCATGGTTTTGAGAAGTGATCTCACTCTTTCCAGAAATTAGATTTTTTATAGGATGGTTTAAACCTCTATGGCCGTGGTGCATTTTATAAGTTGAAATACCACAAGCTTCTGCCAAAATCTGATGCCCAAGGCAAATACCAAATACCGGTTTATTGGTGTCAAGAATATCCTTTGTTGTTTTCACTGCATATTCCATTACAGCTGGGTCACCAGGTCCATTGGAGAGGAAATATCCATCAGGATTCCATTTTTCCATTTCTTCTAAAGTAGTTTTAGCCGGAAAAACTTTACAATAGACTCCTCTTTCTGAAAGGCTTCTTAGGATATTATGTTTTATTCCAAAATCAAGACAGGCAACTTTAAAATCAGAATTTTCATCACCAAAGAAAAAAGGTTCTTTGGTGCATACTTTTGACGAAAGCTCAAGCCCATTCATATCAGGAATTTTGTTGAGTTCAGCCTTTAAACCAGCAAGGTCATTTTCAAATTCAGAACTGATAATGGCATTCATAGCTCCTTTTGCACGGATATGCCTGACAAGCTTTCGGGTATCAAGATCAGCTATGCCTGAAATGCCGTATTTGACAAGGTAATCTTGTAACGAACCACTGGCATCAATCCTACTAAACACCTCTGAAAATGAGTTTACTACAATTCCAGCAATAGTTGGATGGTCGGATTCTTTTTCCGAATCTATTACACCATAATTACCGATATGAGAAGTAGTGGTTACAATTATCTGACCTGTGTAGGATGGATCAGTATAGATTTCCTGATAACCGGTCATTCCAGTATTGAAACAAATTTCACCGCCGTTGGTACCGGGACTACCTATCAGGGTCCCTTTAAATAATGTTCCATCGGCCAAAAGAAGAGTCGCTTTTTGTTTGTTCATCTTTATTTTTTGGACTTGTCAAAGTTAATGATTTTTAAAGTATATGCCACGGGAATGTGGTAAGGATATAAATCGAGTAGGAAGATAGGGATTATTTCCCTATCTGTCCTCTCACACCACCGTACGTACCGTTCGGTATACGGCGGTTTGTTAAAATAATGATGGCTGTGTTTCGCTGGTCAGCCGGCTGTAAGTGTTGTAAAACCCGA
>NZ_JBGSXS010000046.1:0-5018 GCF_041751335.1 Aquiflexum sp. | reverse complement strand
ATGGACGATGAAGGTGGTCCGACCGCAGTGGGCGATTTTCTCCAACAGATGAAAAACTGCTATTCCGATCTGGAAAAAGTGCTGAAACACTATGGATGCAGCTTTGAAGATGTAGTGGTGGAGAATGTATTTACGACAGATATGCCGGCATTTTTGGAACATGCCGAATACCGCAATTCCATCTATACCCGGCAGTTTCCGACCGGATCCTGGCTTGAGGTCAAAGGCTTGGCATTGCCAGAATTCCTGATAGAAATCGAATTGGAAGTACATAAATGATGAATACAATAAAACATAAAATTCAATTCAAATAAACCCTTAAAAAGAACATTAAAATGGAAAACAAGAACATGTCTATCATAGATGGACTTTACAAAGCTTTTGCTAAAGGGGATATTCCTGCAGTACTTGGTGCTATGGATCCAAATATAGTCTGGAATGAAGCCGAAGGCAATGCCTATGCAGATGGTAATCCTTACATTGGGCCTGAAGCTGTCTTGAATGGCGTTTTTGGCCGGATAATGCAGGAACATGAATATTTTAATTTGGCAGATATCGAGCTGCACGAGATGTTCAACGATAAAGTGCTGGCCACTTTGCGCTATGATGCAAAATCCAATAACGGAAAAAGTTATAATGCCCAAGTGGCCCATTTCTGGACATTGAAGGACGGGAAAGTAGCTACTTTTCAGCAGTATGTGGATACTAAAAAATTAAGTGAGGCTTTGAATTAGTGGAACCTTCGCTCTTCGAAATTTGCAATTTCGAAGTCAGATAAACCGAATTTATAATTCGGGTTATTAGCTGGCTGATTAAGTTCGGATTGCAAATCCCTTTTATCTGTGGTTCGGGATTTCAAATCCCGAACAGCTGAATTTGAGAAACCCATCCCTTAGGCATCATAAAAAAACTCCCGTGATATGAGGAAAATTGTTATTGTTAGCCTTTTGGCTGTTGCAGCTATAGTTATGGCATCCGGCCTGTTGCCTGATAAACCTGCAGTTGATTTTTTGAACTCTCTAACTCAGCCTCAAAGGAACAAAACGCAAATGCCCTTCAATGACGATTCTAGAATCCGCTGGCATTATATACCTAGTTCAATGTTTTCTAGAGCAGGAATTCAGCTGAACGAACTTGATCCAAATCAGAAGTCCAAATTGGAGGAACTCCTCAAGACTTTTCTATCAGAAACGGGATATAATAAAACGAAGAAAATCATCGATTTAGAAAATATCCTTTTGGAAATCAGTGGAGATTCAATCATGAGGAATCCCGAAAATTATTCGGTAGCATTTTATGGAAATCCTGAAAAGGACAGCTTATGGGCATTTTCTTTCGAAGGACATCATATTTCCCTGAATTTTACAATTCATAACGGAAACGTTGAAATTGCTCCCCGATTTTTAGGAGCGAATCCAGCAAGAATTCTTTCCGGACCCAGAGAAGGTGAGCGCACGCTTCAAAAGGAAGAGGACCTGGGTTTTGAATTGATAAACTCATTATCAGAAGAACAAAGGAAAATGGCAATATTTCAGCAGGAACCATTTTTTGATATTGTTACAGGGAAATCCCCTGAAGTCGAACCTTTAAGTCCCGTGGGAATTATGTATGGTCAGCTAAGCAGGAATCAGCAACTTATTTTTTTAAAACTTCTGGATGAATACCTATCCACCATGCCGGCTGAGCAGGCCGAAAAGAGAATGAATAGCATTAAGGATGAAGAAATAAATGAGGTAAGATTTGGATGGGCCGGAGCAACTGTCCTCGGTGAAGGTCACTATTACCGGATTCAAGGGAAATCGTTTTTGATTGAGTTTGACAATGTCCAGGATAAAGCCAATCACATTCATACCGTGTGGAGAGATTTTGACGGAGATTTCGGTAGGGATATGATTAGAGAACATTATAAGAATTCGGATCATCTTAAACATGATTTATAAAAACCCTTGTCCCCGATAAACCTAAAAGTTTAAAGTTATAAATTAAAGTAATCATATGAAAAAGACCTTATCAGCCTTAATCGGACTATTGCTATTGGTTTCTTGCGGCAATAAAAATCAAACCCCTCACTACGGCGATATCGCTCTTGCTGATGAGGAGCAGACCTCAGACTGGCTTGCGTACGGCCGTACTCATAACGAGCGGCGGTATAGCCCTGCCACTGACATCAATACCGAAAATGTGGCTGACCTGAAAGTGGATTGGTTTATAGACCTCCCAAACGATGTGGGCCTGGTGTCAACACCTCTGGTGGTAAATGGCGTGATGTACTTTACCGGAACCATGAATATCATCAGGGCGGTAGATGCAACGAACGGCGCTCTGATCTGGGAATTTGACCCCAAAGTAGTTGACGAAGTAAAGGGAAAGAGGAAAATTGGATGGGTTCACAGCCGGGGGATCTCGTTTTATGAAGGCAGGATTTTTGCCGCCACTTGGGATGGCAGGCTGATTGCCATTGATGCCGGCACAGGCGCCGAGATCTGGTCGGTTCGTACCTATGATATGGAGCGGTCCCTATACATTACGGGAGCTCCCAAGGCTTTCAAGGGAAAAGTGCTTATCGGCAACGGCGGAACGGAAAATGGCCCGACCCGCGGCTGGGTTACTGCCTATGATGCGGATACCGGTGAGGAGGCTTGGAAATTCTATATTGTGCCCGGAAATCCGGCCGACGGCTTCGAAAATGCAGCCATGGAAATGGCGGCTGAGACCTGGACAGGCGAGTGGTGGAAGCACGGCGGGGGCGGTAATGCCTGGCACGGGTTTACCTATGACGCCGAACTCGATATGCTCTATATCGGAACGGGAAACGGATCGCCATGGAACCGGAAAATCAGAAGCCCAGGCGGCGGTGATAATCTTTTTCTAAGCTCCATAGTGGCGCTGAACCCAGATACGGGCGAATACATCTGGCATTACCAGACCGCACCGGGAGATACCTGGGACTACACATCCACGATGGACATCATTTTGGCTGACCTGAACATTGAAGGCGAAGAGAGAAAAACAATTCTGCATGCGCCAAAGAATGGCTTTTTCTATGTAATTGACCGCAAGACGGGCAAACTGATTTCCGCTGAGCCTTATACTGAAACCACTTGGGCATCTCATATTGATATGGAAACAGGCCGGCCTGTCGAAGTGGAAGGTTCGCGGTATGAGAACGGGCCAGCTGATATCACCCCCAGCCCCTGGGGTGCTCATAACTGGCAGGCCATGTCGTACAATCCGCAAACCGGGCTGGTCTATATTCCCACCCATCATCTTTCAATGAATTTTTCCGATGAAGGGATAGATTTTGAGAACTGGCAGGCCCGGGAATTTACCGGTGGAGTTGGAGTGCGCTATAGATTGTCTGATAAACAACCAAGGGAGTATGGTGCATCTCTGCAAGCATGGGACCCAGTTAAACAAGAAGTAGCTTGGTATCTGCCACAAGAGACATTTTGGAATGCCGGTACATTAACTACAGCCGGAAACCTGGTTTTTCAGGGGCGGTCGGACGGCAAATTTCTGGCTTATGAAGCATCAACGGGAGAAATCTTGTGGGAGTTTGATGCCGGGCTGGGTATTTCTGCTCCACCGATCACGTACACGATTAACGGAAGGCAGTACATTTCGCTGCTGGTTGGCTTTGGCGGAGGTTTTGCCGGGCTGAGTACGGATGCTGCCGAACTGGGTTGGTCGTATGGCATGCATACCCGGCGCCTGATAAGCTATTCGCTGGAGGGTTCTGCAGAGATGGCCGCTCTTCCACCGCCCTTTTTTCCTGAACCTCTGAATGATCCTAATTTTACAATCAACGATGAGATGGCAGCAAGAGGAGCCATAGTATACGGGGGCTGCGGTGGTTGCCATGGACCTGGTTTAATTGCCGGAGGCATGGCACCGGACCTGAGGGCATCGGCTCTTGTTTTAAACAAAGAAGCTTTTTCTTCTGTTGTGCGCGATGGCATTTTAGCTGGAAGAGGGATGCCAGGACAACCTGAAATTACGGACAGAGAACTGGAAGACCTACAGCACTATGTCCGGCAAAGGGCCATGGAAACTTCAAATTCGGAAAGGACATTGGGCACAAACAATTCTAAGAAAGAAGAAGGATCACATTAATGTTAGGCCATGCAAACAGATCTACTTCAGTTCCTCACCAGATCCTAGCTTGAATTCAAGAGCTTGGCATTACCCGAGTTTTTGATCAAAATCGAATTGGAAGTGCATGTATTTCATAAATAATATCAACCGAATCATAAAACCCTATGGCCAAATCCCTCACCCTTGTCCTCAATAAACCTAAAACCTGGCTATTGCTATTTGCTTGGGCATTCCTTATCATCTTTGCCGTAAAGTTTGTGATCAATGATGCCCTTCCCTATTACGGGTTTGATGAGGAAGTATATGGTAGATTTTGGATCATGAAATGGCCATTGATCGGTCATATTTCAGGTGGGCTGATTGCTTTGACTATTGGACCCTTTCAGTTTTGGACAGGTTTCAGAAAGAGATATAGGAAAATCCACCGAGTGATGGGTTTGACGTACATTACAGCTATTCTAATCGGGACAATCAGTTCAGTTAATCTGGCCCTTACTACAGGCATGGCCGTTCATTGGACCTGGGCACTGTCATTGATTGCATTGGCTTTTGCTTGGATCTCCACTACCGGATTGGCTTTCAGATTTATCCTCTTGGGCCGGATTCAAATGCACAAGGAATGGATGGTCAGAAGCTATGTAGTCACTTTTGCTTTTGTGCTATTCAGATGGCTGAACAGCACCCAGGTTTTTGTGGAAATGGGAAACTTCATCGAAAGAGGGCCCACTATGATATGGGTTTCCTGGGTCATTCCACTTTTTATTACCGAGCTTATTCTTCAGTGGAATAAGAAATAAAGAAGAAAATTATATAGGTTTTAATACAATGCTTAAAGTTTGATTTCCAATTGATAAAACATTTTATTCACTTTTAACTCAAATTAAAATATGAAAGTAACAGCTTTTGCTGCCAACGGGCCGCAT
>NZ_JBGSXS010000045.1:0-2430 GCF_041751335.1 Aquiflexum sp. | reverse complement strand
TAACAAAAACTTTTCCCATCTGCTCCGATGGTGTATAATCCTTCGCTCCTTTTTACAAATCCATTTTTTCCAGACTCTTTTTTACAATCAAACCCATCGCCATATTCTGGAAAAGTAGGCTGATTTCCCAAGATATATTTGATATCATAGACCAATAATTCCTGATGCTGCTGCTCATGGTTGATACCAAGTTCGATGATATCCAATATTTTATCTTCCTGTTCCTTGGACAAAAATTCCACCATGGAATCCGTAACATATTTCCTGTAATCCATCACCTCCCTGACAGGTGGACGGCTCATCAGTCCTCTGTTTGGTCTAAGCACCCTTTTTCCTGCATTATTGTAATAGCTGTTAAATAGATAGGCAAAATCCTCGTGAAATATTTCATAATCTTCAAAAAACTGCTGCAAAACGAATGCTTCAAAAAACCAGGTAGTATGGCCCAAATGCCACTTGGGTGGAGATACATCCACGATGGGCTGAGGTATATAATCCTCCACTTCCAAAGGTCCGCAGATAGACTCCGTGAGATTTCTACATTTTAAGAAAAGTGCAGTAAGCTTATGATTTCTGTTCATGAGTTTTTTTAAAATATAGCTGATAAATAATATACAAGATCATTGCTGAAAATAAAAAACTAAATGGTAGCGCAAATAGAATCATCAACTGACTCACAGATTCCAATAAGCTGTCTTTGCCGATCCAGATCACTGCCATTGCGAATAATGCAATGGTTACCCCCCAAAACAATCTAAACCGTCTTTTCGGTTCCGTTTTTCCATTGTCAGAAAACATACTTAAAACAAATATGGCCGAGTCCACAGAGGTGATCAAAAAAGTAAACACCAGTATGGATGCGACAGTATTACTCCAGTTAGAAAAAGGAAAGGTTTCTAAGAAATTAAATAAACTGTTGTAGATAGATCCGAGATCTTCCAAAGTGACTTTTCCTGCTTCCAAAAGTAAAAAGGCATTTCCCCCAAACACCGAAAACCAAAGAAATGTGCCTAATGTGGGAATAAAAATAACACCTGCTATAAATTGACGGATAGTCCTCCCTTTAGATATTCTTGCTATAAATACCCCGGTAAATGGCGCCCAAGCCAACCAAAATGCCCAATAAAAGTAAGTCCAATTCATCAAAAATTCCTTCGTAACCTGATGGCTTTTTAAATTCAGACTCATAGGGACGAATTCCCAAAGATAGGCTCCAGAAGATTTCAAAAGATTTCCCAATACAGACCATTCACTCCCTATCAACCATGTAAATCCAAGCAGTACGGAAGCCATTGCGATGTTAAGATTGGAAAGCACCCTGATACCTTTATTTACACCAATGAATGCGGACAAGGTAGCCACCAGACATACAAGCAAAACTATCCATATCGCATTTCCAGAAGCCAATTGATCCCACCCTGTCCAGTACGCCAAAGCACTCAATAGCTGTCTACTACCCAAGCCAACACTTGCCACTACTCCCAAAAGCGTACATATAATGATCAAAAGATCAATTGCCGAAACCCAAATTGTTTTTTCAAATCTCTTACCCAAAACAGCAGATCCCAAGATACTCGTTTCCCTGATATAGAGATTGTAACTGATGATCAATCCAAAAAGCCCATAAAAAGCCCATGGTGTCAAACCCCAATGAAAGAAAGTGTATTGAAAGGCGAACTCACTGTCAGTAAACGCTGTAGCCCTGGGTGGATTGGAGAAATAATAAACCGGTTCCTGCACTGCCCTCAACAGCAACCCTCCACCCATTCCTGTACTGTACAGCATCGCAATCCAAGAGAACCAGCCATATTCCGGTTTTTCTTTACCAAGTCTTTTTTTCCCTATGGGCGAAAAGGCCAAAATCAATAACAGCATAACTGCCAAAAAACCCAACCATAGATAAAACCCTCCAAAAACCCCCATACTGAAACCTGTCCATTCGCCTAATTTTATTTTGAATAATTCAGGAAAAGCTACGGCAGGAATTAAGAACAAAAGGCAAAAAACCAATGAAAGGATGAAGGTTAGTCTTTGGGTATCAATTGCCTTATTAAGAAACATTATCTACAAAATGGTTATTCGCTTCTTCGACAGTAACCCAATATTCTACCACTAACAGGTTGGCTGCCTGTCCACTAGGGAGGGAAGTCCGAAGCCGGAAGTCCGAAGAATGGGACAATTCAGTTTCCTGGCAAGAATAATATTGATTTACCATTTTACATGAATCATTGCGTATATAAATGATCTACAATAATAAAGAATCATACTTATTAACAAACCAATTTTGCTTTAAAGAGCTTATCGCTCCACTTTGACCCCTTTCCAGAAAGCAACGTGGTCCTTGATTTCCCTGGCCGCAGGTTTGGGCTCCGGGTAATACCAAGCTGCATCTTTGTTGGTCTCATCGTTGACCTCAAGCGAATAATAAGA
>NZ_JBGSXS010000044.1:0-26892 GCF_041751335.1 Aquiflexum sp. | reverse complement strand
GCATCTTCAATAAATGGAAGGGGTTTTTTATCTCCTTTGATTCCCAACATCAGGCCCAAGCCCTTTTTCCTGACAATCCAAACATCTTCATAAGCTTTGCCTTCGGGAAATAATGGGAAAGCATAACCGAGTCCCATGCTTTTCAATTTTAGAATCATCTGCTCAGGCCTTTCCATCACATCCTCGAAAGAATCCGAATAAAACTCCACTATCAAAATGGCAGCAGGATTTCCTTCAATGAAATGACAATGCTGTTTGGTCGTCAGGTTCTCTTTGGAAAGGTTCAATACCGTCCGGTCAAGTATTTCTATGGCAGAGGGATTGAATTCCAACATGGGTGTGACTGAGGAAATAGCATCCAACAATTCACCAAAATGAACCACCACTACAGACTTGAATTTTGGTAAATCAACAAGGTTTAATTTTAATTCAAGGGTAGTGGCCAAAGTCCCTTCACTACCGGTGATTATTTTAGCCAAATTCCATTGGTCAGTATTAACAAATTCATCCAAATTGTAACCACCAACCCTACGCATTACTTTGGGGAATTTGGACTTTATGTCATCCAAATTACTATTTACAATATTTTGAAACCCATTATAAATCTCACCTTCCCTACCAGATTGGGAGCTTTTAGCATGGTATTGTTCTGGAGAGTTTTCCTTTAAATGCAGCACCGTATCATCGGCCAAAACAACTTTGGCTTCTAAAATGTGATCTACTGTTTTTCCGTAAAGAATGCTTTTTGTTCCAGAAGAATTGTTACCCACCATACCTCCCACATTGGCCCGACTGCTGGTCGCAGGATCAGGTGCAAAGTGCAATCCTAAAGGTGCCAGTTTTTCATTCAACACATCCCTGACCAAGCCGGGCTGAACTCTCACCCATTTTTCCTTTTCATTGATTTCCAGAATTTGGTTCATGTATTTGGAAAAATCCACTACAAGTCCATCGGCGACAGTTTGTCCGGCAAGACTTGTCCCCGCTCCTCGGGGCAAAATTTTCAATTTGTTTTTTCTAGCAATTGCTATGGCATTTCTCACATCTTCCTCATCCTTGGGAAGAACCACTACCTGAGGCTCAATTTGATAAATACTGGCATCGGTAGCGTACATCCCCAATGAATATTGATCGGACAAAACATCTCCTTTTATTTTATTTTTAAGTTCAGAAACCAGTGCAAAATCAATGGCCATAAATATTGGGTTAAGTGATAATTGATATTTCAAAATAGAAGGTACTGGGTGATGTCTGAGATTGCTCAGCTATATATTTTCTCTTACTCCTCTAGAATATGTTTCCTAAGTTTTTCGATTAGAAATCAAGATTTTCGGTAATTCTGGTTCCATCCTTAAGAAAGGCATTGGTATATTTTTCAATTCTGGATTTGGCTTCTTTTAAATCCGAATTGTTCAGATTTATATTTAAAAGATCTATAAACCAGGGCAGCTTTTGTTTGGTCAATACATAGGTCCTGACTATTTCCTTTGATATGGGCAAGGTTGTGGCTTTTGAATCATCATGGACATCCTTGTTTCCGGCCTTCAACAGTTTTTGGTATTCTTCTTCCAATAAGCTTTCAAAAAGCCCAATGGAAAAAGCATGTCCTTTTTTCACTTTGGAATCTGGATCATCTTCAGTAATGATGGCGTTTTTATGTATCCATTCCCAAAGTATGCTCACTCTTATTTCTCCTGTGGCCATGTCTTCCATGAGGTAAAGCACATTGTCATTTCCAAAAAAATCTGCGGGTTTTAGGGCGGCTGCCTGCATGCCCTGACCAAATGCATTACCATATTGAAGGGCAACACTGATCAGATTTCTGGCGCCATTGATAGTCCTTGGGGCATCTTCAAGCTCCAAGAGTCCATTTGAATCTTCTACGGTATGGGTCAATTCAGGGAATTTACGGCCCAGTTGGTTAGGTTCACCAACCTTTTCCCATACTGGTCTGATGATATGGACCATTTTCCAATGAGCAACCCATTTACCACTTGCTCCTTCATTCTGTTCCCTTTGTCCTCCTTTCAATGCCTTTTCCATACTGGAGGTAACACCTTCCTTGGAACCCACCGGGATGTTGGGTTCCATTCCACCCTGCCATAGGGCATAGTTTCCTGATTTATCTGGGGTGTTGACCGCTCTTCTGACCCTGTCTTCATAATTTCTCATATAGCCATAGGTCATGGTAATGGATTCAATGTTTGGGTTTACAAAATCCCCATCCCAGGACATGGCATCAGAAACACTGTTGATATAATCCCATCTTCCGGTATTGAAGCCCACGAAGTGTTTGCCCAACGCAGCCCTTATTTCCATCAATTGGTATGTAGCTTCAAGTTGTTCTATCAGCACATAGACCCTTATGGTTCCGGTTTCAAGATTTAAATGATTTTCAAGTGCAGACATCAACTTGTTCCATAGTGCAGCCTCAGCTGCTGTCTGTATTTTTGGCAAATAAAGAACTATGGATGAACCTCTTGCCTGCAGGGCTTTATAATTATTGACCACATAGAGGGTCAGGTCCACAATAGAGGCAGCCATTCCTACACCATTTTGATCAATGATATGCCTGTCATCCAAATGTAGTCCCCTCGCCCTAAAAATGATGGTTGTGAAGTCAAGCTGTTTTTCCCAGTCAGAGACAATCGGATGTCCAAAAAATCCATTGGCCCATTTGTTCATTTCCTTGGAAACAGTTTCTGCCACCTCCAAAAAAACAGGGGATCGACTGATGGCAAGTTTCAGATTCCTTTGGTTGTCCAGAGACATACTGTCAATCTGACCCAATGCGTCTTCCCCGTCAAACATCCATCCATCTGCTCCGGAAAGTAATGCGTAAGCCACATTGCGAATACTGCTGTTCAATGGTGCATTGGGTTTTGCTGCGGGCCCTGTACCCTGAATCCATTGCATTTGGAGATCCTTAGGCACTGGTTTCCCTTCAAAATTCCCGGACCTGGCATCCCTTACTGAAATATCTGTACCATCTATCTTTGAATCCTGATCCAGAAATTGAATTCTCAATTTGCTGTTTTTCCGTTTGTTCCTCCTTTCAATTCTTTCCTTCATTATTTTTTTGATGTCGGAATTGAAAGGTGAAAGAAAGGAAAGGGCATCAAGGGCTTCTTGGGTGTAGATGTCTTTATAGGTTTCTTTGAGGTTGTTGTGGATTTGGAGGTTTTGGGTCATGGGTAAAATGTTTATTATTATTAAGAAAAACCAATTTTACTTGTTGAAAAGCACTATTTATCAGGGGCCCATCCTGAAAGATTGCCAGCTGACAAACTTCCAGTTACCATCTGAATTCGCATAGACGCTCGTGTATTTTAGTTGAAGGTTATTGGGTGATCCATCAGGTTTTTTATTTTCATAAGTGCAGATTCCATTGATAATGGCAGCATCTCCATATATCCGAGTTTTGGATTCTTCTATTAGAATATTTCCATACTTTGAGGTACCATCTTTAATGCCCTTGATAAAAGTATCCTTGGAGTCGACTTTTCCATTTGAATGGATATAATACAGATCATCAGAGATCAGCTGATCCAATAGTTCCACATTTCCTTCTATCATCGCCTTAAATCGTGTTTTCTCCAAATCAAGTACAAATTCCTCAGAAACAGAATTTTTACAACTTACTAAAACTATAATTGCAAATATAATTGTATTGTATTTCAGCATATTAAATTCCATTTTCCATTATAGCATTACTTATAAAATTTCCTATACTTAATTACTAATTGCAGGAATATAATCAGATATTTTCCCACTCACGGGTAAATCATTATTAATACTTTAAAATCCTTATGGTTTGAATAAGGTATCATTAATAAGAGTAAGTAAAAGTTATAAATGACCCCATAGTTTTATTCCTTTTTGAATAAATCTGCAATATTTTGAATTGGCTTTTTTAGTAAATCTTCATATTCAAAGAAATCACCACTCCTCTGCCATCAGAAGGCCATATTCCCGGGCCGGGATACATTTGGGGCCTTTTGGTAAAATACTGTTTGTTGAAAACATTATTAACACCAGCTCTGAATATATATTTTTGTCCAAAGGGAACTACCAAATTGACATCCCAAATGTGATATTCTGGCACTAAACCCACTGATCCGGTAGCAGGAGGGGATTCCGTATTAATGGCATCGGCGAAGGTTTCTGAAACATATTGGTGCTGAAAGACCATTTTGACTTTTTGATAAGATGCGGAAAGTCCATTTCTGCTAATCCATCTAGGCACTGATTCAATCCGATTACCGGTGATGTCCATGTTTTGATTTCCTGATGCTACTTCACCGCTAATGTAGCGTCCGTTCATATATGAACTTGCAGTATAGGCGGAAAGCAGCCAATTTTCAGATCTGAAAATTTCCCCTTCCAAGTACAATTCCACTCCATCGGTCATACTATTGCCAGTATTGCTTTTTGCAACTTTTGTTTGCCCGTTTTCTTCCATCAAAACATTTCCGATCCGGTTACCCATATAAGTCCTGAAATAAGTGAGGTTGTATTTCCATCTATCAGTCAAAAAATTTTCCCAACCCAATTCTGCATTATAGCCAAAAGCATGTTCTAAGTCTTGAGCAATAGTGGCCAATGGGCTGCCGGGAATTATATCTGCAAATAATACGGGTCTATTAGCCTGAGAGATGCCTCCATAGATTCGGGAGAAGTGGTTGATTTCATAATTTGTGTGAACCCCCATAGCTGCAAAACGATAGGGAATGGATCTTGGTACATCAGAAGCTTCAAGGTAATTTATCTGTCCTGTCATGTCTGATTGTCCATGTTCGTATCGGAACCCCGGAGAGACTGAAAATTTATTGGTCAGGTTAAATTGATTCTCAACAGCCACTGCAATGCTTTCGGAATGAAGGAAAATATTTCGGGCAAAATCCCCTTTGATACTCAAGTTATAGTCAAAACCTGTGGTATTCATTCCCCTTTGCCTTCTCTGAAAGAAGTTGTTGAAGTATCGGGTGGATATATTAAGTTGGTGCTTTTTTCCTCTGAGCAGGTACTCATGCAACAATCTGGCTTCAGAGGTCCTGCTTCTGTAATTATCAATATCTACGTTTCTTGGTGCAAAGTCTTTGGTTTCGGGCAAAATGAGATCTGGCACATTGGCGAAGGTATCATAAATTAGAGAGTTCCTTTGCCCAAAACCTCCGGATAAAATCCATTCCAAAGTAGTGTTGGGAGATATCTTCCAGTCAAGTGTAAGTGAGGGTATGACCATGTCCGGAGAATAAAAATTCCTCAAACGGGTTGCTTGCCTAGGATTTTCTTCAAACATCCCATCAGTCAGAGGACCGGGAATCCTGTACATGTAATAACTTCTTGACACCTGTGCTGTGAGTTTTAGGGTTGTATTGAACTCATAGGAAATTTGTCCATGCTGTGCATCGGATTCGGATCGTGCATGGTCCCTATAGCCATTGGAAACCCTCTTTTGATAATACGCATAATAAGAAAGTTTACCGACCTTTCCCCCGATGGAATTGAAAGAAGATAAAAGGCCAAAGGAGCCCACAGTTGTAATATTTTCAAATGCAAAGGTCCGAGTACTGTCCGGTCCTTTCAGCACATAGTTTAGCAAACCGCCAAACTGCTGTCCAAACTGAAGTGCTCCAGTTCCGCGCACCATTTCTATTCTTTCTACTGCTTCCATTGGCATAGAGTAATGGCTTGCAGGATACCCATAAATATCCGTATTGATGAGTACACCGTTTTGTCTCACGTTGAACTCCCAACTCCTATGGGCATCCAAGCCTCTAACCGAAAGATTGACCTGATTGCCACTTCCATCCATGTCATAGACAAATGCAGAAGGTATTTTTGCAAAGATCTGCCTTCCGGTTTTTTCCGCAATATTACCTGGAAGCTCCTTTAGTGAAATGACTTCGGATTTTCTTCCTCCTATAATGAAGGTTTGGTGTACCTTATTGAGAGATTTAACTGTATTTTCCAATTTTTGGGCTATGGTTATGGCAGGCTGTAAATCGTAGGTTTTGAGACTGTCCTGTTGAGCTTCTGTGGGTGATATCAATGCCAAGCAACCCAACAGTAGTATGTATACAAGTATGTTTTTTAACAAATTCACTTTCATACACTTACCCAAATAATATCACCAAATCTCTATTGTTCAAAGTTAATAAAATGATCTTTCCGGTTTTGGTCAATGGAACTGTCTCAAGATCAGATTACCTACGTTTTATAAATCTTTGAATCATGAAATTGCTCTTGACATATTCCCGATCAAAAACAAATTCTCATAAATTACCAATTGTCTGGATTGTCATCATTTTAAATTCGAAATACTTCCTCGTACAAAATTGAAAAACACTCCCCGCATAATTGAATTGATCATACCTTCTTCAACTTCTTATCCTGTTCTTCCAGTTCTTTTTTCAGACTTTCTTTTGCCAAATAAATCAATACCAATGCTAGTAAAAAAAGCACACCCGCCAATACCGAAAGAATATAAATCCCATCATTAAAATTTTTAACTGCAAAAAGAAAAAGTGAGCTAAGCGTGACAGCAAACATGAAGAACATAGGGATCAACACAAAAGTGGGGCTTACCTTTTTCTTTATTAGCCAAACTGATACCGCAAGAAGTGCCATTGCTGCCAACATCTGATTTGCCGATCCAAATATGGACCAAAGCGTTGTGAATTCTCCCGAAGAAAGAAGAAATACAGCGCAAACCACAACAATAGAAGTTGCTAAAAAACGATTTTTAGCCAACATTTTTCCGGGCTTACTGTCAACATCTTCAAAATACTCCTGGAGAGTAAATCTTGTCAACCTGGTACAGGTATCCAATGTGGTAAGTGCAAAAGCTGAAACTGCCAAAGCCACAAAAGAAGTAGCAAGGCCAATTGAAATTCCTGTTGATGAAATAATCCCACCTAATCCATCCGCAAACATGGTTACAGGCCCCTCCAAAGTCAATCGGCTGGCATATTCAGTTCTACTGATGACCATGACAGCCCCTACAGCAATTATGGCCAGAAAAGACTCGATTAACATCCCTCCGAACCCGATCACTTTTGCATCCCCTTCTTTGTTTACCTGTTTGGATGTAGTTCCAGATGCCACCAGTGAATGAAAACCACTGATCGCTCCGCAAGCAACTGTAACGAAAAGTACAGGAAAAATATATCCTAGAGATTCGGTGCTTAATTCAATCTGATTGTCCATTTTAATATCAGGGTTTGCAATCATAACTCCAATGACAGCAAAGATCATCAATCCATATAAAAGGAAGCTATTTAAATAATCCCTAGGCTGAAGAAGGAAAGAAACCGGAGTTACCGAAGCAATAAAAGCATATACCATTAGGAGAACCACCCAAACTTTATAGTCAAGTAAAAAGGGAATCTGAATACCCACATATACAAAAAAATACATCAGCACAACACCGATTACAGAGGCAACAGTAAATGCTCCTCTTTTATTTTTTATAGCCTTATGGACTATTCCGAAAACGATTGCCAATAGGATAAATAGAATAGAGGCTGACGCAACACCGGGATTACCGACAAAAGTCTTGGCAATTATATCTGCGAAAACCGCGATAACCAAAATCAATGTGGCAAAACTGAAAATAAGAAAAAGTTGCTTCCCTTTTTGGCCAATGTATTTTTGGATAATCACCCCGATGGATTTACCATCATGTCTCATAGATGCCACCATGCTGGTGAGGTCATGTACTGCTCCAAAAAATATACCCCCCACCAATATCCATATAACTGCCGGTATCCACCCAAATGTTACTGCGATGATCGGCCCAACTATAGGGCCTGCACCAGCAATGGAAGCAAAATGATGACCCAAAACAAGTGGTGTTTTACTAGGGATGTAATCTATACCATCTTCAAGTGTATGTGCAGGAGTAATATTTTTATTGTTAATTTTTAGCTTTGCTGCCACGAATTTGCCATATGTGAAATAGGCAATCAAAAGGATTATTGCCGATGAACTTAATAAAATTATGAGATTCATGATATTTTATATTTTTTGTTCTGGATTAGAAATTAGGATTTTTATGCTCCAACCCAATATTATTTAAACCGAAATTTCCCTATTTATTTCAACTAATATCGAACTTCCCTTGAATGAAAATTTGAGTGTTTAAGTGAATTAATGATCTGAAGACCCATCTCCTTGGTTCCCAATATTTTTTTGGGATCACTTGAAATATCTGCAATATCACCTGTCCTGAACCCGAGTTTAAGGACATGCCCAACAGCATCGGTCACTCTTTTTGCTTCTTCAGGCAAACCAAAACTAATCTCAAGCATTAATGCCACAGAAAGTATGGAAGCAATCGGATTGGCCTTATTTTGTCCTGCAATATCATAAGCAGAGCCATGGATTGGTTCAAAGAATCCGGTGCCTTCTCCAATTGAAGCTGAAGCCAACATGCCCATGGAACCTGCAATTTGAGAGGCTTCATCCGTTAGAATATCTCCAAATAGATTTGCAGTCAACACCACATCAAAATACTTTGGATTTTTTATCAATTGCATAGCAGCAGCATCAGCCAGCATATGAGTTGTTTCAACATCGGGATACCTTCGAGAAACATCCTGAACAACTTCACGCCATAAACGGGAACTTTCCAATGCATTGGCTTTATCTACAGAACAGAGATTCCTATTTCTTTTTCTTGCTGCTTCAAAAGCTTTTATAGCAATTCTTTCCACTTCATACCGATGATAAATCATCAGGTCGGAAGCAGTATTTCCATCTTCACTTCGGTATTTTTCTCCAAAATAGCAATCCCCAGTCAGCTCACGAAAAAATAGAATATCTGTTCCTCTGATGACTTCAGGTTTTAAACTGGATGCATTCAAAAGCTCATCAAACAATATTACTGGGCGCAGATTTGCATATAAGCCCAATTCTTTTCTCATTCTGAATAACCCCTGCTCAGGTCTGATTTTCAAAGTGGGATCATTATCATACTTAACATGCCCAACCGCACCGAATAAAATAGCATCACTGTTCCTGGCTTTTTCAAGAGTTTCATCAGAAAGAGCAGTGCCTAATTTTTCAATGGATTCATGCCCCATTAAGCCCTCCTCAAAAGTAAATTGAAACCCTCCATCCTCTGCAATTTGATCTAATACAGCTTTTCCACAAGCTGTGACTTCTGTTCCAATACCATCTCCAGGAATAATAAATATGTGTTTTTTCACCTTATTTTTTTTTAATAATTAAATTGAAAATTTTAATAAGTAAATGAGATTTTATTCTACCCAGCAAGTTGAATATTACTTGATTCCCCCGAAGCATAGGTATTTAATTTCCATAAAATAATCCATTCCGTATTTGGAGCCTTCCCGTCCCATACCAGACTCCTTTATACCTCCAAAGGGGGCTACTTCTGTAGATATCATCCCTTCATTAATGCCAACCATACCATATTCAAGCGATTCTGCAACCCGCCAACACCTGGATACATCTTTACTATAAAAATAAGCGGCGAGTCCAAACTCGGTGTCATTAGCCCAAGTAATTGCTTCTTCTTCGGTGGTGAACCTAAAAATTGGGGCCACAGGTCCAAAAACCTCATCATGGGAAATGATCATATCCCGTGTAGCGTTTGATAATACTGTTGGAGTAAAATACAATCCCTCTAATTCCTCACCTCCCACTATAATTTCAGCCCCTTTGGAAACTGCATCATCTACATGCTGCTTTACCTTACTCAATCCTTTTTCATTGATCAAGGGACCTATTTGTACATCTTTATCCATTCCATTTCCAACTTTCAGTGCAGATACGGCTTTTGAAAATTTCATGACAAATTCATCATAAACCTTATCTTGAACATATATTCTGTTCACGCAGACACATGTTTGACCACTGTTCCGGAATTTTGAAACCATCGCCCCTTTAACAGCTTCATCAATATCTGCATCATCAAAGACAATAAATGGTGCATTACCACCAAGTTCCAAAGAAAGCTTCTTCAAGGAAGGCGCACATTGGCTCATAAGAATTTTACCTACGGCTGTTGACCCTGTAAAGGAAAGTTTACGAACCTTTTTGTTTTCACAAAGCTCTTTTCCTATTTCACTATTTTCGGTTGAGGTGATGGTATTGTAAACGCCGGGAGGAAATCCCGCTTTTTCAGCTAGGTATGATATTGCCAAAGCTGTCAAGGGCGTTTCGGAAGGAGGTTTTACAATGACGGTGCTTCCGGCTGCAAGGGCAGGTCCGACTTTCCGAGTAATCATTGCCAACGGAAAGTTCCATGGCGTAATAGCTGCCGCGACCCCTATTGACTGTTTGATGACCACCAGTCTTTTATCTTTTGTGCTTGCAGGAATCACATCCCCATAAACCCGCTTTGCTTCTTCAGCAAACCATTCAACAAAAGCTGCTCCATAATCAACTTCCCCAAGACTTTCCTTTAGGACTTTGCCGCATTCCAAAGTCATTATTCTTGCAAGTTCTTCCTTGTGCTCCAAAATCAAGGTATACCATTTTCTTAATAACCCTGAACGTTCTTTTGCTGTCATGTCCCGGTATCCAGGCCAAGCTGCATAAGCAGCTTCAATCGCCTTTTGGGCATCACCTCTATTGAAATCAGGAACAGAGGCAATGATTTCACCGGTTGCCGGATTGGTAACCTCAAAGGTTTTTCCATTAATAGAACCTATCCACTGCCCGTTTACAAAAGATTTTGTTTTAATTAAATCGTTATTTTCCACTCTTTATTTTTTAAATTAATTTATCGATAACCTGATATACTTCTGATGGGAATTGTTAAAAACCCAATCAGAATGTAATGATTTGACGGATAGCCTCACCTTTTGCCAATCTTTCAAATCCTTCATTAATCTCTTCAAGTTTAAGTTTATGTGTCATAAGTTTGTCAACAGGAAGCCTACCAGTCTGGTAAAGGGCAATATATGCAGGAATATCACGGGCCGGTACACAACTACCTAAATAAGATCCCTGAAGAATTCTTTCTTCAGCAACCAATTTCATCGGTGAAAATTCCATCATTTTACTAGGATGCGGCAATCCAGCCGTTACAGTCCTTCCCCCCCTAGCAGTGGCATTGTAGGTGAATTCCAATGCCTGTATAACTCCTGCAAATTCAAGACCCACATCGACTCCTCCATTTGTAAGATCCTTTACCTGCTCAAGAGCATTTTCATCCTTGGAATCCACCACATGATCAGCCCCAAGTTCCAGTGCCTGGGTAAGTTTTTCTTTATTGACATCAGCAACAATTATTTTTCCTGCCCCACCTGCCAAAGCCCCAAGCAAAGCAGCAAATCCAACACCTCCCATTCCAGTAATTAAAACAGTCTGACCCAATTTTAACTGGGCTGTGTTGATAATGGCCCCTACTCCAGTCATCACAGCACAGCCGAACAAGGCTGCGATGTCAAAAGGAAGTTCTCTTTCAATTTTTACTACCGATTGCCTGGATACGACAGTATATTCTGCAAAACCGGAAACTCCCATATGGTGGTGAATGATATTTTGTTGGTTATCCCTCAATCTCAAACCACCATCAAGCAACTCCCCTTTATTATTAGCTGCGACACCATTTTCACAAAGTGCTGGACGAGCAGTCATACAAGGCATACAATGTCCGCAGATAGGGACAAATGAAAAAACAACATGATCGCCTATAGCAAGGTCTTTTACCCCAATGCCCAGTTCCATCACTTCACCGGAAGCTTCATGGCCTAAAACCATAGGCATCTGACGAGGCCGGTTTCCATCTATGACCGAAAGGTCCGAATGGCAGAGTCCAGCGGCATGTATTTTAACAAGGATTTCACCAGGTCCAGGAGGTTGTAGTTGAACTTCTTCAATATGAATTGGTTTACTGTCAAAATAAGGACGCTTTAATCCCATTTCATGTAAAACTGCGGCTTTAATTCTCATTATAATAGGTAATTATAGGTTATAAATAGGTGTTATTTTGGATTCAGTATTATTTCACTTGTTGCAACATGAACTCTTCTATATTGCTTGCTACCTTCCCAATCAAAAGTGTCCGGGCTTCAGTACTTGCCCAGGTGATATGGGGAGTTAAAGCAATTCGATCTTTGTTTTTTATTTTAAGGAGTGGGTTTTCAACATCAATGGGTTCTTTTTCAAAGACATCAATACCAGCCTTTGCAATAAGTCCTTCATCTAAAGCTCTTGCTAGGTCGGTCTCATTGACAATTCCACCCCTTCCTGCATTAATAAGAATGGTAGAGCTTTTCATGAGTTTTAATCGAGAATAATTGATCAGGTTTGATGTGAATTTATTTAGTGGAGCATGAATGGAAATAATGTCAGAAGAACTTAAAAATTCTTCTAGGTCCAGTTTGAGATATTCCTGGTGATTATTCTGTCCGGAGGCTGAATAATATACAACCTCTGATCCAAATGCCTCGGCAATTTTGGCGACTCTTCTACCGATGTTTCCCAAGCCAATAATCCCAAACCTCTTTCCGCTGAGTTCCCAAAAGGGTTCACCGAAATGGGTGAAAATATCGGTTTTTGAGTAGCAGCCTTCTTTCACATAGTTGTCATAATAAGGTATATTGCACAACAGGTGCAATAAAAGGGAGAAAGTGCCTTGGGCAACACTATTAGAAGAATAATCAATTGCATTTTTTACTGGTATACCTTTTCTCTGAGCTGCCTCTTTGTCCACATTATTAGTCCCTGTTGCTGAAACACAGATCAGTTTCAAATTATCAGCATTATCGATCGTATTTTTGTCCAGAACAACTTTATTTGTTATTACGATATCCGCATCTTTAATCCTATCTGAAATAAGATCAGGCTTAGTTGTCTGATAATAGGCCACTTCACCATACTTTTCCAACAAATTCAGGTTTGGTATTATCCCAACCGTTTTAAGATCTAGAAAAACTATTTTCATTTATTTTTACTTTTTGATGATCGCCCGTTATTTTCTTGATTACCACTTGTTATTTCTACTTGGTGGAAATTATAATTTGTAATTCGTATCAGAGAAGGGAACTAAATTTAAGCTTTAATTAATTGGTGTTTTTTTATATAATCCGGATCAATCTCAATCCCTAATCCGGGACCGATAGGGACATTAAACACCCCATTTTCGCTTGCAAGAGATGAGGTGCTGGATACAATTGGTAAATCCTTGCTTAGCCCCTTGAATTCATGATATGGCCCAGCATTGGGAATAGCAGAAACAAAGTGCATAACATACAGGTTTCCAAGTCCCCCAGCCGACATATGAGGTGTACAGACTTTTCCATAAATCTCTGCCATGCGGGCAACTTTCATTGACCTGATCATCCCTCCAAAATAAAATTGATCGGGTTGGACAATCTGAAGGGCATCACTTGCAATTAGCCACCTAAATTGGCGAAGACTGGGCTCTTGCTCTCCTCCAGCAATCGGTATTTGTAGAGCCTGAGAAACCTGTCGGGTTTCTTCATACTCATCAAATGGTACTGGCTCTTCATAAAAATCAAGTTTATAATCTTCTAAAACTTTACCGATGGAAATAGCTTCATCCACTGTATACGATCCATTTGAGTCCGCATAAAGAACCATTTGACTGCCATATTTTTTTCTGATAAGTTGGGTTAATTTTTCAGATCTTCCTACAGGATTATCCTTACGTCTCATGCGGCCACCTACTTTATATTTTATGGCCTTAGCTTGCGATTCCTCTACCTCTTTTTCTATCCGCTCCAAAGTCTCCTCTGCTGAAATATCGCGGTCACCGTTAGCTGTATATATTGAAACTTTAGGGTTGTGAATTGTCCCAATTAATTGTCCAATTGACTTATTCGAAATTTTTCCCATTAAATCCAAAATGGCAAACTCCAAAGTGGCAAAAGGTATCCAAATGGCCAAACCCTGTAATTTGTAGTTAGAGAAATAAAAATTTTCCATTAGAGATTCAAGGTCTCGCGCATCCTTTCCAATGAAAAAAGGTTGAACCCTGTTGATGAATAAGGAATTGAGATATTTCTGCTGAAATGGATGACCTACCGAAATTCCTTCAACTCCATCTTCCGAACGAATTCTACATAAATAATTTTCATTAAAATTCAATAATTCGATGCTCTTGATTATAACCGGTTTACTAAAAAATTCTTTTTTAAAAACAGGTTGTTTTAGAATTTCATTGAGTCTGGAAAAATCTAGGTGAGGATTTTTTGAATCCCCCTTTTCATCATAAGTTCCGCAAGAAGTTAGTGGTAATGCACTTGTAGCAATCCCACCTAAAAGTGTATTTTTTATGAATTTACGTCGGTTTCCCTTCATGATATACTCTTAATATTTGTATAGCTCCTGGATGCTGTAATGATTTTAACAAGAAATCCCCTTCTAACCAAACCTTCAGGTCCATCATGCAATTCTGGATTTGAAGGTTTGGCAATTAAAAAGGAAGGAATTAATAACTTTATTTTACCGAAGTAATCTGCTTGGTCGCACGGCCAATACCGAACTGATCTCCGGCTGCAACAACTTTGTTGTTATTTATATGGACCTCCACCATTTTCTCGCTTGCAACATTGTTGTAAAATTCATCTTGGAGCGTAAGCAAAACTTTTCTGGTTTTAACATCAATCACTTCACCACTGGATGGGTAAGCATATTTACCGTCCAAACTGAATGTAATCCATCCGGGCATATCCTGCAAAGGAATTGTAGAAAGCTGTTGATATGGTGGCTTAGTACTGAAAATATGCATTCTCATGTTATGCCCATCACTTACCCAAACTTCCTGTTCATCAGGGGTAAGGCCAATACCATGACTTGGGTTGCCATGGCGTCTTACGTCACCCATATTCCAACCCTCAACGGTGACTCGGGCCAAAACTTTCCCTGAATTTAGGTCTCCTACCTCGAACCCAAGCAGGTTATCTACATTTACAAAAGTCAGGGTTTCCTCACTATTAATGGTGAATGGACGGATTCCATCTCTAAAAGGACCTATTTTTTTTATTATGGTATGATCTTTTGTGTCGGTAACATGTAAGTATGGTGAGGCAATGTCAGCCAAATAGGCATGTTTTCCAGAAGGTCCATAAATCGTATTATGAGCTCTTTGCACCACTTCCACTTTTTTTATAACTTCACCTGTTTCACAGTCCACAACATTCCAAAAGGTTTTCTCCAAAGATGGAAGGTACATGGTTTTCCCATCCGGTGATATTGACATCCTGTCAGTCCCTCCTTCGTAGGATTTTTCCCACAATATCTCTTCAGTGGATAAATCAATGCGTTGAAGAGTCTGAAGGGTACTGACATATATACTGTTAAGTTGCACACTTACAGCTACTCCTTTTACATTTGAAGGAATTCCACTGGGCAAAAGGCCTTGAGTTTTTATTCTTTTAACAAATTTGTGGTTATTTTCGATATCAAAAACAAGAATACCGTGACCACCATATCCTAGATAATTACGGATACCGGGTACAGCAACATATAAGTACCTTCCCGAAGGTGGTGTAAAAACTTCTGAATCAGATTTTTTTTCAGGAACTGGCATCCATGCGGTCGATAGCATTACTATCAATCCACAAAAAAGAAAAGCAAGGAATTTTATTTTAGATTTCATAATTATTCGTTTTAGTGATTTTTTAATTTAGTATGAATAACAATACATCGGATTTTAATCGAATGGATTGAAATATGATGGACCAAATAATTAATCCTGAAATGACCTAGATCATTTCAGGATTAAAAATTTGGTTTTTTGAATCAATCATAGCCTGGATTTTGCGGGAAAATTGCAGGATTGTTCATTAATTGAATTTGAGATAACGGTATTGGAAAAACCGTCATATATGGCTTCATTCCATAAGGTTCCATGGTGCTTAAGGCACGTCCAGTTCTTACCAAATCAAACCACCTGTGACCCTCAAAAGACAATTCTAATCTTCTTTCAAGATAAATATTCTCCCTTGTTTGATTTTGTGAAATACCAGAATATCCACTTAATCCTGCCCTATCCCGAACCTGATTTAATAATCCTAATGCTTCTTCTGTTTTTCCATTTTCATTTAAGGCTTCTGCCAGCATCAATAAAACGTCAGCATATCGGATTACTTTCCAATTTGCCCTTCCGTCATTTCTTAAAGGTATATTTGGAATGAGATATTTCTTTGTGAATGTAGAAGATGCATTTGCTGCTGGCATCAATTGATTAAAATTTCCGTCTTCATCAACCCATCCATCTGCAGCGGTTACATCCTTTCTTTTGTCTCCGGGAGGAAACAATGCGAATAATGAACGAGGAGGGTTATTTGCATCATCTCCACCACCATTTATATTGTAGAAATTAGTTATTGGTGGGTTTTTGGGAAAAAAGAGATTCGTAAAGTTATTTCCCAATCCCAATCCGCCATCAATATATTCTATATCAAAAATATACTCGCTGTGATGTTCATTTTTGGAATAATCAAACAGATCATCATATTCCGTCAACAAAGCATAACCCATTGAAGTTACTTCCTTAAGTTTAACTTCAGCTTTGGTAAAATCCTTTAATGTCAAGTATACTTTTCCAAGTAAAGACTTTGCTGCTCCTGATGTAGCCCTGCCCGCATCAGCTCCTGAATAATTTGCCGCCAATTTTGTTTCTGCATCCAAAAGATCCTTAATGATAACCTCCTGATAAATAGTGGCAACTTTTTCTCTTCCCAATTCATAAGATTCTTCAATAGAAATTGGTTTAATGATCATGGGAACGTCTCCGAAAATCCTGACCATATCAAAATATGCCAAGGCCCGAAGAAATTTAGCCTCTCCCATATGCCTATCCTTATTTCTAACAACGGAACCATCAACTTCTTCAATTTTGGAGATCACAGTATTGGCTCTGTTAATTGCCATATAATAATTCCTCCAAGTATTTCTTATGGTATTATCATCGTTATTTATCGTGAAAAGATCCATAGCTGCTGCAGTTCCTTTGACTAATTCATCATATGAATCATCTCCTCTCATATCGCCATATAACCACATGCTTGTATATTGGGTCCTAAAAACACTATAAATACCAGTTACCGCATCTTGAAAATCCCCATCTGTTTTATATAAGGCATCAGTGCTCACAGTAGATATTGGCTTAAGTTCTATAAATTCATCCATGCAAGATGTCATGGTAAAAACTAAGAACATCGATATATATATTTTAATATTTTTCATTTTTTTCGTATTTAAATAAATAGTTTACTTAAAATCCTATATTTAAACCTATCAGCATACTTTTTGGTAAGGGGTACTCATAATTTTCATTCCCAGGATTTAATGCACTTCCGCTCCTGCTTACATCCGGATTGAACCAAACATGATCAGTGAAAATAAATGGGTTGTTTGCAATACCGTAAATTCGAAGTGAACTAAGCTTTAATTTTTTTGTCAGCATTTCAGGAAATGAATAACTCAAGGAAATATTGTTAACTCTAAGGTAAGATCCCGTATCAAGAAAGAGTTGACTATAGTTTCCTCGGAAATTCCCAGTAGGCGTATCATTAGGTCTCGGTGAAATCCCATTTCCTGGTTCTTCTTCAGATTTCCAATAATCATTCATTGTAGAAAGTTGTCTAAATCGAGACCTGAGATTTGCTACTTGATTTCTGGATAATGCAAGGATTTCATTTCCCTTAGTCCCTTGAAGGCTAATACTTAAACTAAAATTCTTAAATGAGAAATTATTTGTCATCCCGTAGAAGAAGTCCGGATATGGCGAACCCATGATAGTTTTGTCAAAACTGTTTATAATCCCATCTGGAATACCTTCTGGCCCACTGACATCTACGAATCTGACATCACCCACCCGAGAAGCATCACGTGCACCTGGATTGAATATTGGTCCCGCATCCAATTCTGCTTGATTCATGAAAATACCATCTGACAACCAACCAAAAAACATTCCTACTGGTTGACCTATCATAGTAATATTCCCCCCAGAAATAATCGGATCTCCCTCTGGACCTAACTTGACTACTTCATTTTTGAAAGTGGAAATATTAAAATCAGTATTCCATTTGACTTTTTTATCTGAATTGACTGAACTCAATACAAACTCCCAACCTTGATTTTTAACTTCTCCAATATTTTGCAATGAATTACTGAAGCCTGTAACATCAGGTACATTCACATTTAGTAATAAATTATAGTTTCTGGACCGAAAATGATCCACTGTTAGCGCTAATCTGTTATTAAAGAAACTAATATCTAAACCCAAGTTGAATGATTTTTGTGTTTCCCAAGTCAAGGTAGGATTTGCTAATCTTCCTGGAGCATATCCACCTACTGCAGATTCACCAAATGCATATCTTTCATAATTAATAGTGGCATAATGATCATAATTACCAATATTATTATTTCCAGTCTCACCATAACTTGCACGAAATTTAAATTCACTAAGCTTAGAAAAATCCTGTAAAAAAAACTCATCTGATATCCGCCAAGCTACTGCTGCTGAGGGAAATAAACCCCACTTGTTTTCAGAACCGAAGCGAGATGATCCATCTGTCCTTACTGATCCTGTTAAGTAATATTTATCCTTGTAGCTGTAATTTACTCGGGATAAATATGAAATCATTGACCACTCACTTATATCTGAAGATCCTCCAGTCAATAATCCACTTACGGCACTTAATGTTGGAACCAAATTATTAGGATATCTATTACTTGTCAAAAAGTTAGACTCAATTTTCTCCTTTTGAGAAGTAAAACCCACCAAACCAGCTATACTGTGATCACCAAGGGTCTTTTTGTAATTCAGTGTATATTCCGTGATCCAGTTTAACATCATAGATGCATTATCTCTACCGACAGCTGGCGCATTATTTAATGAAGGTAAATTAGGCTTAAAATACATACCTTTTACACTCATCATATTAGTACCAGCCATTACATTAAACTTCAAATCATTCAAAATAGAATATTCAATGTTCACATTTCCTAAAAATCCGATTCCTCTTTGCTTCCGTTTAACTTCATTCGCTAAGACTAATGGGTTTTGGGTAGATACAACAGCATCCAAACCATTACCAAAAGCAAAATAGGATCCATCATCATTGTAAAGAGAATAATATTGGGGGATGACTAAAGCATTATATATAATGTCAGATCCCCTGCCACCATCACTGCCGATTTCATCTATTCCTGGGCCACCAACGTTGGTTTTATCTGTATAAGATGGATTGAAGTTTAATTTAATTGACAATTTCTTTGACAATTGAGCATCTATATTAGCTCGGGCAGAGTATCTCTTAAAATTGCTGTTTATAATAATCCCGTCTTGATTTAAATACTCTCCACTTACTACATATTTAACATTTTCTGTTCCACCAATTGCGGTAATTTGATGTTGTTGTTGTGGTGCAGTTCGTAACACCGCATCCAAATGCTCACTAAAATTCAATGTTGCACCGGGTTCGGTTGTTGGTCTACCTTCTAGTACCTCTAAAAGTGTTACCGGAACAGGTACTTTCCATTGACCAACAGGAATTGAAACATCATTCCCTTCATCAATATTTTTATTCCTTACGCCGTCAAAATAATGCTGGGCCTGCTCCAATGCAGTTTGCATTTTTGGCATTTTTGAATTTTGCTGAATTCCAAAATAAGTATCATAAGTAATACTAGCTTGGCCTGTTTTACCTCGTTTTGTATTTATAATAATTACTCCATTTGACCCTCGTGAACCATAAATCGCGGTTGCTGATGCATCTTTTAATACATCCATTGATTCTATGTCATTTGGATTAATTGTTTGGATGCTTTCCATCGGAAATCCATCTACTACATAAAGAGGCCCGCCTCCGGCTGAAATACTGCCTACTCCTCTAATCCTGATCTGTGGGGGTGCACCTGGTTCTCCAGAAACTGGCAAAACCTGAACTCCTGCAATTTTCCCCATTAATGCTTGGTCAACTCGGGTAGCCGCCAAGTCTTTTAAGTCCTCACTTCCAACCGAAGCAATCGAACCCGTCAAATCCTTTCTGTTTACGGTTCCATACCCCACTACAACAACTTCATTCAAGGAAGAAACATCTTCTTTTAGTGTCACATCTATAGTAGATCGGTTTCCAACACTGATTTCCTGTGAAACAAATCCAATAAATGAAAAAACCAATATAGATCCTTCCGGTGCGTTTAATGAATAACTTCCATCTAGACTTGTTGCTGTTCCCGTAGTCGTGCCCTTTACTAAAACAGTTACCCCGGGGATTGCTTCTCCTGAATCATCTATTACCGTTCCCCTCACATTAATATCAGCTTTTACTACAATCTCAACAGCTTTTTCTTTTTTTATGGCATTTAACCTTTTCACATGAATATTCTCATTGACTTGCACAAAATTCAAATGTGTCTGCATGGAAACAGCTACCAAAACATCATATAGAGATTTGTTATTTTCCACCACTGTGATGGGTTGTTTTAAGTCAACCAAATTATCAGTATAAGTGAATTTGAAATCCGTTTTGGATTCCACTTGCTTGAAAAACTGGGCCAGTGATTTTTCCTGTAAATTCATGGAAATTTTCACTTCCTCAATGTTTTTGCGTTGCGCACTCCCTGGATTGGCCAAAATGACCGTACAAAGAAACAGCTGTACCAGGAAAGCATATATCAATCTTTTTGATAGCATGATCAGTTGTCTCTGTATGTTTTTATTCATAACTTTGAAATGGTTTAGGTGTGAAATACTTGGACTATTGCCTCCCTCGGATTCCAATTTGACAGAGGCATTAAACTCGGGCAGGGCCTGTTCCGCCAAGAACAGTTCCTGCCTTCTTTGTTAGCTGGTGTTGTGATTTCTATTTTTCATGTTATTTTGGGTTGGTTATGGTTATTTGTTTGTTTTTAATTTTATAAATCATGCCTGATGTCATACAGATTCCTCGGAGCACATTCTCCAACATCTCGTCTTTATATATTCCGGAATAGGTCCAATTATCATCAAAATCACCCTCAAAAATAATTTTAACACCATACCATGTCTCCAGCTTTTTCTTCACATAAGGTAATTTTGCACTCTTAAAAACGAGATAATTATCCTTCCACCCTGTTATGCCCATTGGATCAAATCCCGTTTTTCGAAAAACTCCCCCTTTTTTCATTTCCAACATTTCATTGGGATCTAAAGTCATTTGATTTCCGTTCTCGGTATTCACACTGACCTTTCCAGTCATCAAAGCCACATAAAGAGATCCATTTCCTCTTTGGTTGACATTAAAGGAAGTGCCCAATACATAGATTTTGGTATTTCCGGACTGAACCAAAAATGGTCGGTGTTCCTTTTCAACCTCAAAAAATGCCTCTCCTTTAAGGCTTACCATCCGGATATCATCTGAAAAATCCTTGGGGAACTTTATTTCACTTTCTGAATTCAAATGGATTTTAGTGCCGTCCGGAAGATCAATAATGGATTTCTGTCCAGCAGGGTTTGATCGAGTGACCATTGGTATTTCTGGTATTTCGACAGGTTCGGGACTGAATTTAACCGCCTCATGTTGTCCCCATATGCAAAACAAAACCAAAAGGGAGGCTGCAATACCTCTTATCGGAAAAACCGAATAAAAATCCTTTTTTTTTGCAGAAGTCATTATTTGAGCGTTGGTTTGTCTTACTTGACGAGAATGGTCGGCCCTGAGAATCTGTTCAAAAGTTTCAATGTACATTTTGTCGGTAAATTCAGGACTATTCGCATATTTTACCGAACGGATCAAATTAGCTGCCTCACTTACCAAAGTCCTTTTTTCAGGATGCTCGGAAATCCATTTTTCCCAAAAATGTTGGTTATTCTCATCCGGATTTTTTACCCATTGGATAAAAAATTCATCAGTAATAAAGTTGGCTATATCGTAATCTCTGTATTTCATAAAAGTTTTAGACTCTATTCCTTTTTAAATTTCTTCCTTAATATTTGAAAGCAATGTTTTTAAAGTGGCCAATGCCCTATAAATGATTTTTCGGGCGGATTTTACTTCATTCAATTCCATTGCTACTGAGATTTCTTTGTAGGTCATCCCCTCTTCATAAAGTAGTAAAACCGCCTGACGCTGCCGACAGGTTAGTTTATTTAATGCAGTTTGAATTCGATTGCTTTTCTCCTCCAGATTTTCTTGCTGGATGATTTTGGTCTCCTGAGAAAATTCAATGGAGTAATGATTGTATGTTTCCTGGCTCTTGCCAACACCATCTTTCATTTTATTTGATTTTCTAGTCAAGTCCCGATAGAGAATCTTAAATAAATAGCTTTTGATGCTTTGGACTTCACTAAGACTTCCCCTTCTCCGCCGGAGGTCAATAAAAATATTCTGAATGCAGTCCTGAATATGGCTCTGGTCATTGCATAACTGACATCCATAGCGGAACAAAATTGCAACATATATCCTGTATATATAATTAAATGCAAATTCATCCCCTTTATTAAAAGCCTTCCAGATATCCGTATCAGGTTTATTCTCATAAACCTTAATGGATTCGGAATGTCCTAAAGGATAAATTGGAACATGTTCAATATTTGGTATTTTTGGGTTAGGGTTCATGTGAGTGCTGGGTTTACTCATCCTTCTATTATAAAGAGGAAGTAAAATGTAAAAATGACCCCATAATATTTTAAAAAATTTGATTAATAAAGAAAGGTTTACGTAGACCGGCAAAATAACAACTATCCTGTGCCCATTTCTCGGTCTTTCAATCAAAATATTATTTCTCCATTCACTTTTTGATTTTTCAAGCTTGAAATAGGTTAATAGGTTTGAGAATATTGTTTTTTATATCCGCTTCTATACCAGTTGACGAAAACTAAATAAAGAAAACGGCTCAAAATTAAAATTTAGGCTCTCTTCGGTCTGCCGTCTTCGTCCTCCCAACTGATTTTCAAGAGATAATTCGTTTATTGGCAGAATATGGTATATCCATATTTTTTTTTTTGATTTAAGGGTTCGATATAGTTGCTGATCTTGCAATTTCGAGATCATGGGCCACTTCATCCCTGATCAGTGCCCAATGGAACAGGTTATCATCATTTCTATCATGGCTGCTTCCATTGTAATGGGTCAGGGGCATGTCTTTGTATATCGGCCTTGAGATGGCTATGATCTCGTCCCAATACTGCAAGGCATTGGTAAAGGAGGAAACCGCTTCCAATTTATGATTGTCTCCAAGGCCTTCCCTATAGGATTGGAGGGAAATAGATCCTTTTAGCTTTTCGGCAAGATGAAGACCTAAGTTTGCCCATATTTTGATATCAGCCAATTCATACATCAAAGAATTATTCTGATGAGATTCAATCCCTTTGATAAGGTCCAAAGCTTTATTGCAATCCCTTTCCAAAAGGCTTATCAAAACCGGAGGGGTGATTTTTCCAGGTGCATAATCTTTCCCTCCTTTTAAAGTCAAAACATAATCTTTAACAGAAACATAATCCGGATCAAGAGTAGGCTGATTGATCAGTCTATCCGCAGAAATATATTTAGTGGTGTCTCCAATCAAGGCCATCAATCCTTCACCATACAAGGTAAAGTCCCATCTTGAATCATAAAGTGAACCGATTTTCATTTGGGTTGAGGAGGCTAAAGACATCGCTTCCAATAATATAGCACCGTCGGTACCATATTTGTTTTTATAGGTCGCTGCAAAAACTTCGTCAGGGGTTTCGGGATTATATAATAACCTGCCCCAAAGCTTGTAAAAAAGCCATTGCCTTTGGAAGGCAAATTTCCAATCAACCGAACCTTTCACTGCTGTGAAATAATCCTTTGCAGGGATATAACTTTCGGAACCGACAAAATATCCACCCACATAGGACTGACTATTTTGGGAAATATGATCTCTGATAAATTGGGGAACTCCCCATCTAAGTGCAAAGAAATCTTCATTCCTCGCAGTATAGGTTACTTTATAACCTTCGGGTAAGGGGTTGTAAAAAGTATCAAACATTTCTCCGCCATGAACCTTCACAAGTTTGGGAGTTGAATGTGCATGTGACCAATTGTATTTTAAATCTGCCCAAATTGGGCCATCAATAAAATCAAGTTTAGCTTCTTTTTCAATAGCCTTTCTGGTCAATTTTTCTAATTCAACACTAGTAGCCCCCAATGATTCGGTTGTACTTGAAAAAGGAATTCTATGAACCAATTTAGTAGGTCTTCCAGCCAGCCTCATACCTTCTATATATGTTTCAAACATCCAATCCTCTCTTTGTTGCGGGGTCATGCCTGCCATACCTTCGCCAAGAGTCAGTCCAAAGCCAGTCAATTCAGGGTATTCCTGAAGAACCTGTGTAATACTTTCCCTAGTATACCTTTTGACTATTTCTGAGGTATCACCGGGTACATAATAATGTGGGTACACATTTTTCTGCGCTAAGTTATGTGCATTTGCAAATTCATGACTGACGAAAATATTGAAAGGTATTATGTATGTTTCAATTGCCCTCTCTTTTGCCATTTTAAAAATGGATTTATGCAAATTTTTCCATTCTTCCATTTCTTTGGGAGAAAATGGGCTGGCTTCAGGGAAATTTTTTGCCTGAATCATAAAAACAAAGGGATGCAGATTCCAGATTGAAAGAGAATTGAACCTGTTTTCAACCATCATATCCAAAAATGCCTCCCAGTATTTAACATCCTTCAAAGTTTCCGTGTGAAGATCAAGAGCTGAACTAGGTCTGTAGGAATACCACGATGTGTTGTGCTTAATAGCCCTTAAGGGGAAATGTGGCTTTTCGCTTTTGTAAACAATTTCTGGCAAGGTTGCCCCATTTCTCAATGATTCAGCTAAAGATAGTGTTCCATAAATCAAACCTCTTGCATCCCCACCCAAGACTGAAATTTTATTGCCCTCATTTTTTATCACATAAGATTCGGGTCCTATCTTGGAGGACTCAATCCCTAGGCTTATCAAATAATGATAATCTTTTGGTTGAGAAATTACAGAATACTTTTTTGAAGCCAATTCAGGTTTTAGTTTTCCCACAGCAAAATTTGCCTCTGTGGAGGATTTATCAAACAGAAGGTAAACCGATTGACTATAAGTTTCTGAAACAAATAGGAATGTTAAAAAGATGGATATCAAGAATGGTTTCATAGAAATCTATTTTAAATTATTGGTGTCTGAAGAACTAATTTCTTGGCTTTTCGCTATGGAAATATCCTCAGCTACTGATGGTCTCAGATGTTCCCAATGGAAGAGAGCATTATTGTTATGAAGATAAGGCGTCAGTGGCATGTCTTTATAAATCGGTCTTGTAATTAAAATCACCTGATCCCAAAATGACAAGGCTTTTTCCAAGTGTTCAATAGCTGATTTTTGGTGTTGAACATCACCCAAGACTCTAAATCTTTCCAATTGAACAGCCCCTCGTAATTTCTCTGCAAGGTGTAAACCCAAATTAGACCAAGCTTTAACATCAGAAACTTCATACTTCAATGAAATATCCTTTGAATCATCAATGTTATTTACCAATTCCAATGCTCTTTTACAATCTCTTTCCAACCGATCGGCAAGGTCTAATGGCGAAATCTTCATGAGGTATCCAGTCCCACCTGATTCACCTCTTGCTACGAAATCCTTAACCGAAATATAATTCGGATCCATTGTCTTTTGATTGATCAGCTTGTTCACAGATATATATTTCATTGATCCACTTTCCAATGACATGAATCCCTCGCTATATAATGTCAGATCCCAAGTTGAATCAAAAACCGAAGCTAATCTTAACTGAGTAGATGAAGATAAAGAATATGCCTCTAAAAGGCCAGCCGCAGAGCTGCCGTACTTCCTGACAAATTCGGCTTGAAAAATTTCATCTGGAGTATTAGGGTTATAAAGTAGCCTACCCCATAATTTGTAGAAAAGCCATTGCCTTTGAAAAGCATATTTCCAGTTTACAGGGCCTTTCAGCGCTGTAAAATAATCCTTAACAGGAATGTATCCCTCAGACCCAACAAAATAGCCCCCTACATATGAGTGGTTATTTTTTGCAATGTGCGAACGGATAAAGTCAGGAACTCCCCACCTTAGTGTGAAAAAATCTTCATTCCTAGCCATCCAAGTAATTTTATAATTCTTTGGTTCAGGAACAAAATAGGTATCTCCCAATTCTCCACCATGTACTTTGACCAAATCAGGAGTGGAATGGGCGTGCGACCAATTGAATTTCATTTCAACCCAAATTGGGCCATCAAAATAATCGATTTTTTCCATTGCTTCCCTAGTCAACCTTTCAGTATCCTTACTTGTCGAACCGCCAGAACCTAAATTTGCGGAAAATGGGACACGGTGGATAAATTTAGTTTTCCTATTTGCCAGCCTCATACCTTCAATCATAGTCTCATTCATCCAATCTTGTCTTTCTTGTGGGGTCATACCCCCCATTCCTTCACCGTGTGAAATTCCAAAACCGCTAAGGTCCGGATATTCCTCTAATACTTGGGTGACACTTTCTCTTGTATATCTCTTTACAATTTCGGATGTATCCCCACTGACATAGAAATTTGGATAAAAATTATCTGATGCAACATTATGTGCTTTGGCAAATTCCTTACTGATGAAGATACTCCAATTAACAAGGTAAGTATCAATTCCTCTTTCTTTAGCCATCCTGAAAATCCCACGATATAGTTCCTGCCATTTTTTGAATTCAGCATCCGTAAATGGGCTAGCTTCAGGAAAGTTTTTTGGTTGGATCATGTAGGTAAAAGGATGCAAGTTCCAAAGTGAAAGTACATTGAACCTATTTTCTACCATCATATCCATAAAGGCCTCCCAGTAATTCAGGTCCTTTGCTGCTTCATAATGTTGTTCTAAGGCAGGATTAGCCCGGTAAGCATCCCAAGGTAAATTATGCTTAATCCCGCGGAATTCCATTTCAGGTTT
>NZ_JBGSXS010000043.1:0-15349 GCF_041751335.1 Aquiflexum sp. | reverse complement strand
GAGGTCAAAACCGTTGTGAATACCCAATTCCTTCATTTTTTCAGCGGTTACCTTACCGATACCAAAAAACTTCTCGATGGGCAATTTCTCCAAAAATGCTTCCGCATCTTTGGGCAATATTACAGCCTGACCATTGGGCTTATTGATATCGGATGCCGTCTTTGCCAGAAATTTGTTGTAAGAAATGCCTGCTGAAGCGTTCAGCCCCACTTCCTCTTTGATCCGCTTTCTGATTTCCATGGCAATCAAAGTGGCAGAGGGATTGTTGACTTTGTTTTCGGTCACATCCAAAAATGCCTCGTCAAGCGAAAGTGGTTCTACCAATTCAGTATAGTCGTAAAAAATATCCCTGATTTGCTTCGAAATCTCTTTGTACCTGTCAAACCTCGGCCTGACAAAAACCAATTGGGGACACTTCAGTGCAGCCATCTTACCGGACATCGCAGATCGCACCCCAAACTTTCTGGCCTCATACGAAGCGGCTGCCACCACTCCCCTTTCCTGATTCCCTCCCACTGCCAAAGGTTTGCCACGGAGTTCAGGATTGTCCATCTGCTCCACAGAAGCATAAAATGCGTCCATATCCACATGGATGATTTTCCTTATTTTTTCCTCCATTACCTTTTCATTCTTTCAATTCCCTTGCAATACCTCCACAATGGCAGAGGCTTTCAGCAAACACTCTTCGTATTCATAGGCTGCATCCGCATCATAAGTGATGGCAGAACCCACTGCAAAATAACCTTTCCCTGAATCCTTATCGAAAACAATGCTCCTGATAACCACACATAAATCAAAATACCCAGCTGCATCGATATATCCCAAGGTACCGGAAAACCAACCCCGTTTAAAATCCTCATATTGATCGATCAACTCCATACATTTGATTTTTGGGGCGCCGGTCATACTTCCCATGGGAAAAGTGGCATGGATGATTTCCAATAGGCTTTTACTTTGAGAAAAGGTAGAGGACACCGTTGAAATCATCTGATGAACCCTCGAAAAGGGATATACCCCGAATAGCTCCTCGACTTTTACAGAACCTATTTGTGAGATTCTGCTCAGGTCATTGCGCATCAGGTCTACAATCATCAGGTTTTCTGCCCGCTCCTTTTCAGAGTTCAAGAGTTTTTCTTTGAGCAAGGCATCTTCCAACTCATTTTTGCCACGCTTGATCGTGCCTTTTATAGGCTGAGCAATCAATTTATCACCAATCTTCTTCAGAAAACGTTCTGGGGAGGCACATATCAGGTAGTCCGATTCAGATTTGAAAAAAGCAGAGAAGGGCATTGGAGATTTTTCCATCAGATCAAAAAATCCCTGAACAGAATTCCATGTTTTACCACAGAATTCAAAACCCATACAATAATTCAATTCGTACATATCCCCTTCGACAATGTTGTTTTGTATGGCCTTTACATTTTTAAAATAGGTTTTGCGGCTGGTAAGGGGATTGATCTCTAATGAAGAGTTTTTAAAAGAGTCTAACTTGAAATCACATATCTCATCAAAAATTCTCTGCGGATCAGGATGGTGTATTATCACCTGATCAACAAGAATTTCTATTTTAATTTCTGGGATGAAAAAAATAGAATCAGGACAATTCAAGGGCGGTGGATTATTACTTTGGAGTTTTTCAATTTTGTTTTTGTAATCATAGGATAGCATGGCAGCCATTTCTTTTTTACCAAACCATTGGTTCGCAACTTCCAAGTCAAAAGCCTGATGGGCTGCCAATAAAATCCTTTGAAACCCACCATAGGGATACTTGATGTCATTGTGATCGAAAAATCCAACATAGGTATAATGTAAATCTGCCCAGCATATTAATTGCCGAACAAATTGATGGTTCGATGATAAGTGAAATTCCTTCATGGTATACATACCCCAAAATTAACTTTTAGACACAAAAAAAAGGGAAATCTTTCGACTTCCCCTTTAGAAACAAACATTAATCTTTGATTAGTTGGTTTTGATTTCAAATCCAATACTTACAGTATTGTAAATGAACTGATCTTTGGCTTTGTCAACTGCACCACTTTCGTCACCGTAGGCCAATCCCCAATCAGTTCTGTCAATATTGAAACCGGCTTTAGCAGCAACGGTTCCATCTGCTATGGATACATGGGCAGGGAATTTGATATTTTTGGTAGTTCCTCTCATCGTCAAGTTACCCGAAACCCAATGGGTAGGGTTTTCCGCAGCTACTTCAGAATCGCTTTTTGGTGTATTTGCTGTTTCAAATTCGTCCTTGTCTTCAATCGTACCTGCTGTATAAGGTTCCACGCTTGTCAATTCAAAAACTGCTTCAGGATGATTCGCAGCGTCAAAGAAATCGTCAGATTGCAAATGTCCCCAAAGTTTAGGATAATTTTCATTTGATTCCTCCATATCCTGGATTTTCAAACCTGTGATGTCAAATACAAATCTAGCACCTGTAAGTTCACTATCTTTCACGGTAATTTCTCCGTCGGTTAGTGGAATATATCCGAAATGTTGTCCTGTAGGCTTATAACCTCTCCAATCAATTTTGCTGGTCGATGGATCTATCGCCAAGGTGGAACCTGATGACTCAGCTACTTCTTGAGCATCACTTACTTCTACTGTGTCTCCCGGTTTATTACATGAAACCATAATCAAGGCTGCCGCAAACAATAAACCTGTGTTTTTAATTAAATTCATAATGTTGTGTTGTTTTTTTAGTTTCACAAATTGTGTGTATATACATGAAAACTATTTAAGCATGAAAAAGTTCATGTTTGTTAAAAAATAAAATAATTTTGAATGAATCTAACCTTTGAAATTTTATAAACGACTGAAAATAAATGGCTTTAATAAAGAGTGTAAGGGGATTTTCCCCTGAATTTGGGGAAAATTGTTGGCTGGCAGATAATGCTACTGTTATTGGTGACGTGATAATGGGCAAAAACTGCACTGTTTGGTTCAATGCGGTGGTAAGAGGAGACGTACATCAGATTCGAATTGGAGATGACAGTAATATCCAAGATGGTGCCATCATACACGGTACATACCAAAAATCAGGAACACAAATTGGCAATAAAGTATCCATAGCCCACAATGCTGTGGTCCACGGCTGTACAATTCACGACAATGTCCTCATAGGCATGGGAGCAATAATTATGGATAACGCGGTAATACATTCAGGGGCAGTTATAGCAGCAGGTGCCGTTGTATTAGCTGGGACCATTGTCGAAGCAAACAGTATCTATGCAGGCATGCCGGCCAAAAAAATCAAAGATACCGGACCAGAAATGTTGGAAGTTATTGAAAGAACTGCCAAAAACTATCCTATGTATTCTAAATGGTATGAATAATAAAAAAAATTCTTTGTAGATATTTTTTTGCGATTCAGCAAAAGCCAACTATTTTTAGTAAGATTAGGAAATTGAATTTTATGAAAGAAGAATATTTTAAATGGTACTCTCCCCATCTCCATAGGGATGTAGAGATGTTGGTTTTTGGACATGCAGGATATCCGGTTATATTATATCCTACCTCAATGGGTTCTTTTCATGAAAATCGGGATATGGGACTGATTGGGTCTGCAAGTTGGTTTATTGAACAAGGACTGGTACAGATATTTTGTCCGGAAAGTAACGACAAAAACAGCTTTTACAATAAGCATTTACACCCCCATCAAAGAATCCAAAACCATGTTGCCTATGACAAAATGATTTGTCATGATATAGTAGAAAAAGTCCGATTAAAGACAAGTGTAGGAAAAGTAGTTGTAGCAGGATGCAGTTTTGGTGGTTATCATGCTGCCAATTTTGCTTTCAGACATCCAGGGTATGTCAGCCACATGTATTCTCTTTCGGGAGCTTTTGAAATCCGTAATTTTATGGATGGCTATATCCACGAGGATATATTTTATAATTCTCCACTGGAGTTTTTACCGGGTCTCCAAGATGGAGAGTTATGGAAGATGGACATTGTTTTGGGAACCTCAAATTGGGACATCTGCTTTGATGCTAACATCAAATTGAGTGATGCATTGGAAGGTAAAAGAACCCGACATTGGCTGGATGTCAGAAAAGACCGTCACCATGATTGGCCTTTATGGAAAGAAATGTTTCCACACTATTTATCAAGAATCAAATTCACATAATTAAAAAACTAAACGTTTATGAAAAAAATAGGAATACTATTTGGCATGGAAGACACTTTTCCCCATGCATTTGTCGAAAGAATCAATGATAAAAAAGAGAAAGGGATCATCGCCGAGCCGGTGTTGATAGATAAAGTTGTGCAGAACCGTTTGACGGATTATGCTGTCATTGTTGACAGAATTTCCCAGGATGTTCCTTTTTATCGGGCATATTTAAAAAACGCAGCCCTTACAGGCACTGCTGTTATCAATAATCCTTTTTGGTGGAGTGCTGATGACAAGTTTTTCAACAACTGCTTAGCAGACCAATTGGGTGTTCCACTTCCCAATACTGTGATTCTACCATCTGCTGAGCATCCAACTGATACCACGGGCAAATCATTCAGAAACCTGAAAATGCCTTTGGATTGGCAGGCAATATTTGATTATATCGGATTTCCTGCATACATGAAACCTTATGCAGGGGGTGGATGGAAAAATGTCTATCGCCTTGAAAACAAGGAGGAATTTTATGCCAAGCACAAAGAAACGGGGCAGTTGGTCATGCTGCTTCAGGAAGAAATTAATTTTACGGATTATTTCAGGGTTTATTGTTTGGGTGGAAAAGCTGTCCGAATTATGCAGTATGAACCTCGAAATCCCCATCACCTCAGATATGTCATTGATGGACCACCTGCTTCCAAAAAGCTACTCGCTACCGTCAAAGATTATACTTTGAAGCTTTGCCATGGCTTGGGTTATGATTTCAATACTGTCGAATTTGCTGTGAGAGACGGGGTTCCATATGCCATTGACTTTGGCAATCCAGCCCCTGATGCTGATGTCAATTCAGTGGGTCAGGCCAATTTTGACTGGGTGGTCGAAGAAGCCGCTAAAATGGCGATAGCATACGCCAAAGCTCAAAAACCAGGTCAAGTCAACCTCACTTGGGGTACATTCATGAAAGATGCAGTCAATACCGCAAAAAGATTTTAAGCTATGAAAAAGTTACCCGTTTTTACATTGGGGGTTGAAGAGGAATACCAGATCATTGACCCCGACACCAGAGAACTTAGGTCCCACATGTCCAAAATAGTGGATGGTGCCAAAATCATTTTGAAAGAACAGGTCAAAGCAGAAATGCACCAATCTGTGGTTGAAGTGGGTACCAATATCTGCCAGAATATTTCTGACGCCAGAAAGGAAGTTTCATTTCTAAGGAAAAAAATTGTAGACCTAGCAGCCGAACAAAATCTGATTGTAGGAGCCGCAGGTACCCATCCTTTCTCCAAATGGCAGGATCAGCCCATAACCGATGATCCTCGCTATGACATGATCGTCAAAGAACTGCAGGACACTGCAAGGTCGAATTTGATTTTCGGGCTTCATGTTCACGTGGGAATCGAAAACAGAGAAACCGCCCTGCACATCATGAATCAGGCCTGTTATTTCCTGCCTCATATCTATGCCCTTTCCACCAATTCTCCTTTCTGGGAAGGTAGGGAGACAGGTTTCAAAGCCTATAGAGCACATATTTTTGCCAAATTTCCGCGAACTGGTCTTCCCGAATATTTTGACTCTGTTCAATCTTATGACAATTTTCTGGAGACCTTGGTCAAAACCAATTGCATAGATAATCCTAAAAAAATCTGGTGGGACCTCAGAATCCATCCTTTCTTCAGTACCATTGAGTTTCGGATTTGCGATATGTGTCTAACTGTAAACGAAACCATTTGCATCACGGCCCTCATACAGGCTGTGGTCGCTAAACTCTACAAAATGTGTATGATGAATACCAGCTTCAATGTGTACCGGATTGCACTTATCAGGGAAAACAAGTTTCGGGCAGCCCGATATGGCACAGAAGGGCTGATGATTGATTTTGGTCAAAAGAAAGAAGTGGAATACAAAGCGCTGATGTTGGAATTGTTGGAATTCGTCGATGATGTAGTAGATGAACTTGGCAGCAGGGAAGAAATCAAATATGTTCACAAGATTCTTGCAGATGGTACTGGGGCAGATAAGCAACTGAAAGTTTTTGAAGAATCAGACCATGATCTGGTCAAGGTGGTGGACTTTATAACAGGAGAATTTACCAAAGAACTTTAATGAAGATGGTATCATGATCCGGGAAATTTTCAAAAAGATACTTTTCTCAATGAAAATTGCTCATATCTACAATGATTTCTAAAAAGACCAATTGCACTTTCTTTATTGTTCGTTGAACATTTTCACTTGGAAGTTCTAAATTGCGCCGGCTTAATCAATAAATCATGCAGGAGAAAATAAAGGTAGCGGTTTTGGATATGTACAACGGCATTACCAATCAGGGTATGCGTTGTATCCATGATATTGTAGGAAGGTTCGGAGAACTTTCCATCGAGGTTTTTGATGTCAGACAAGAAAACGAAGTTCCAAATTTAGAAGATTTCAATCTTTACGTTTCATCCGGAGGACCTGGAAATCCTGTGGAGGGAGATGGAATTTGGGACAAAAGCTATTATAAAGTTATTGATGGGATTTATAACTGGAATCTGACAAATGATCGTAAAAAATATATTCTGTTTATATGTCATTCCTATCAAATGGCTGTTCAGCATTTTGGTCTGGCAAAGGTAACCAAAAGAAAATCCACTTCTTTTGGGGTAATGACTATTCATAAAACCGGAGCAGGAATGCATGACCCCTTATTCCAAAATCTGGACAATCCATTTTGGGCCATAGATTCAAGGGATTATCAAGTCATACAGCCAAATCAAAAAAAAATCAAGGAAATGGGCTCTGAAATCATTGCCTTGGAAAAAATCCGAAACTATGTGGAATATGAAAGGGCTATCATGGGAATCCGTTTTACCCCAGAAATGGTAGGAACACAATTTCATCCTGAAGCTGACCCTGTAGGTTTTTTACAGCATCTCAAAAAAACAGAGGTCCGGGATCAAATCATCGATTTAAGGGGGAAGGCAAGATACCTAGAAATGCTTGAGCATATTGTGGAAGAGCATACGATTTATAAAACCAACGCCACCCTTATACCCAACTTTCTGGAACGATCCATACAGAAAATCCGGGAACAGGAGACAATCTTAATTTAATCAGAGATTATATGATTCAGAATTACAGAAATCTATTCAACGAAAATTTTTCCGAAGAAAAATACCAGTCTTTTCTGATTGACCTGGCATCGGATTTTGGTGGCCTTCCGACTTTTCGTATCGCTGAATCACCATTTTTTATTCCCAATGAACTCAAAGAACAACTGCTTGAGGGTTCCGAACAGATCATTGATTTTATCAGGAGGGAAGATTTCAACATACTGACCCAAAAATCCCTAAACATCAATTTTAATGTCCCAAATCAGGACTCCCATACACAGTTTTTGGCCATTGATTTTGGAATATGTGAAGAAAACGGAAAAATAATCCCAAAACTAATAGAGGTGCAGGGTTTCCCTTCAGTGTTCAATTTTCAGTACAATTTGTATGAAAAGGTGAAAAATGCCTATCCCTATTTATCTGAATTAACCCCATATTTTGGAGGCTTGGATGAAGCTGGATACATGAACAAGTTACGGGAAACGGTATTGAATGGTCATGACCCGGAAAACGTCATTTTATTGGAAATAGAACCTGAAAAACAAAATACCAAAGTTGATTTTTACTACTGCAAGAAGGATTTGGGAATACCCTTTATCTGCGTGCAAGATGTCATCAAAAAAGGGAAGCAACTTTTTTACAAAAATGAAGAAGGAGAGGAAATACATATCAAAAGAATATACAACAGGGTAATATTTGATGAATTGGATGCCAGAAAAGACCTGAAAATGGAATTTTCCTTTTTGGAAGAACTGGACGTGGAATGGGCAGGACATCCAAACTGGTTCTACAGAATCAGCAAATTTATACTGCCTTACCTGGAAGGTCCATACTTTATTGAAACCACGCTGTTGAGTGACTTGAAAGAAATCCCCGATGATTTGGAAAACTACGTTTTGAAACCCTTGTTCTCTTTTTCAGGAACCGGGGTAATCTACCATGTCAAAAAATCAGATGTTGAGGCGGTCACTGAAAAGGATCTTTATATTTTACAGAAAAAGGTCCACTACCTGCCGGTATTGAAAGCCATTGAAGGAGAAGTGAAAGTAGAAGTGCGGATGTTGGCAATTTGGCCGGAAAAGGATGAAAACCCAACCATGATCGGCAATCTGGTCAGATTAAGCCGTGGAGAGATGATAGGTGTTAAGTTCAATAAAGATCGTAATTGGGTCGGGGGAACGATTGGGCTGATGGAAAAAGGGTGATCCTATTCTGTCTCATTTATAAAAGGGATTAAACCTGTCAGGTTTCAATTACCTAGCAATATCTGGAGATGGATTGGACCATATTTATATTTAGAAATTGAATCAAATTTTTTGTACTTTTATAATACTATAGTATTACTAATTCTAATAATCTATAGTTAACTATTACTATGATATCACTTATATCCCCTACCAAAGCACAGCAAAAAATAGCATCCAACATCAGGGAAAAACGATTAGTTATGGAACTGACCCAAGAAGGTTTGGCTGATAGGTCGGGAGTTCCTTTGGCTACTTTGAGAAAGTTTGAGCAAAAAGGAATAATTTCATTGGAATCTTTTTTAAAGTTGTTGTGGGTAGTAGGGGGATTGGAAGAAATGTTGAATATCCTAAAGCCCCCTTTACTAAATTACACATCAATAGATGAGGTGTTAAAGGATAAAAGTTCCAAAACCCGAAAAAGGGGAAATAAAAAATGATCCAACAAGTCGCAGAAGTAAAGGTAGGTTTGGATTTCGGGTCGGGAATTCAGCCTGTCGGGCGCTTAGCCATCCGAGACCAAATCATATATTTTGAGTATTTCGAATAATTCATAAGTAAAGGATTAGAGATTTCTCCTTTTAGATTGCCAGTGAAGAGGGGAATTATCAAACTGCCAAAGACGTCCTTTTGAGGGATTGGCAGGTGTCTTTAACGATAGTTTGCCTGATGGTTGGGGGCCCTTACTTTTTGTCCGTATGGTAAGATCCCAAGGAATAATTCCTGAAAATCTTTCCGCATTGGACCGCTTGGTTCATGTTGGCTTGTATGGAATGGGTGCTTTGGTTTATGAGCCTGATCATAGTCCGACTGGCACTCAGGAATTAGTAGACTTAGACCTATTGGCCGCACAAACAGAAGAAGTAATCCATGGAAGCTCGGAAGAAGTCATCAATGAATTGCTGACATTGAACGGATCATCAGCAGGGGCAAGACCAAAGGCCCTGATTGGTATAGATGAAGACCATCAAAACATCACTTTTGGGGCTAAGGCTCTTGATAGGGGCTTTGAGCCATGGCTCGTTAAATTCCCAAATTCGCAAGATTGGAATGATGCAGGGGCAATTGAATATGTCTATGCATTAATGGCAAAAGCGGCCGGTGTAAAAATACCTGATGTTTATCTATTTCCATCTCAAAGAGGCCCTGGTTATTTTTCCGTCAAACGGTTTGACAGGGAAGGAAGCAAAAGGCTGCACATGCATACTGCAAGTGGCTTGCTCCATAGTGACTTCAGAGCACCTTCACTTGATTATGAGGATTTAATCAATTTAACTGGTGCAATTACCAAAGATATCCGTGAAGTAGAGAAGATGTTTCGATTAGCTGTCTTTAATGTTTTGTCCCATAATAGGGATGACCATGCCAAAAACTTTAGCTTTTTAATGGACGAAACCGGGAAATGGAAACTGGCACCTGCTTATGACCTCACCTTTTCCAGTGGTCCTTGCGGAGAACAAAGCACAATGGTAATGGGTGAAGGCAAAAACCCAAGCATTAGCCATTTGATGAAACTTGGTTTGGAAGCCCAATTATCGAAGAAACTTATTGAAGACGTCATCAAGCAAACAATTTCCGCATTAAATGAATGGGAATCTCTTGGCAAAAGATATGAGGTAAGCAATTCCAACATTACTTTGGTAAAGAAGTCGATATTAAAATAGGTCTGAAAACTATTTAGTTGTTTGAAAAAGAGTAATCTTTTTGGCCAGTATGCTTTAATATGGGCTAAATGTGTATATTTATAAAAATGATACACATTATGAGAACAAATATTGAAATAGATGACGATTTATTATTGGAAGCCATGAAAATATCAGGGCTCAAAACTAAAAAAGCGGCTGTCGAAGCAGGTTTAAAATTAATCGTTTCCTTAAATTTTCAGGAGAAAATTAAAAATCTAAGGGGTAAATTAAAATGGGAAGGTGATCTGGACAAAATGCGTTCAGACAAATGATTTTGGCAGATTCGTCAGTTTGGATAGATTTTTTTAATGGCATGGATAAGCCCCATGTAGAAAAGCTCTATGAACTTTTGGGTAAAGAAATCATAGCGACAGGAGATTTAATTGTTGTGGAAGTATTACAGGGTTTTCAATCAGATTCACATTTTGAAACAGCCAAAGAAGTATTTGAACGATTAGCATATTTTTCGCTCTGCAACAAAAATTTAGCAGTCGCCACCGCAAATAATTACAGAATTTTAAGAAAAGAAGGGATTACAATAAGAAAGACCATCGATATGGTAATTGGAACATTTTGTATTGAAAATGATATTACCCTTTTACACCATGATAAAGATTTTATTCCAATGGAAGAAATCCTAAACCTCAAGGTAATCAAATATTAGTTGAATTTTTGGATTGCAAAAGCTACCATCTTATTCCTACCAGAATCCCATAGGAGTTGGGGTTTGCCCAAATGTTTTATTAAATATGCCGTTTGCTGAATTTTAGGAAAAATTCTTTTCATTCTCCCAACATAAACTGTAATTAAAATAAATAACCGAAATATTGGGCTACGCATATAAAAAAACTTTCATTTTCGAATCTTTTTGATAGTTTCGGGCTATAAATAAATATTCAAAACATTTCTCGCTTTATCCTAAAAAGCAATGATTATAGGGATTTTAAAAGAACCCTCAACCGAGTCAAGGGTAGCATTATTACCTGAAGCTGTGAAAACTTTGATCAGCTGGAAAGTTTCGGTATGGGTGGAAAACAATGCAGGGGCAAGTGCCTATGCATCAGATGAACTTTACAAAGAGGTCGGTGCAGAAATACACCCAAGGGCTGAAATTCTACAACAATCCGATTTGATTCTCGGAATTCAGCCAATTTCTCAGCAAGAAATTTCCAAAATGAAACCCACTGGGGTTCTAATGGGACAACTCAATGCGTTGTATAATCCAGAGCTGACCAACTATTTGGTTCAGGAAAAACGGACGGCATTCAGTATGGAACTTGTCCCAAGAACTACCCGCGCCCAAGCGATGGATGTACTTTCTTCCATGGCCACAGTAACTGGATATAAGGCTGTTCTGATGGCTGCTGACTTGCTCCCCAGATTTTTCCCGATGTTTATGACAGCAGCCGGCAGTATTACTCCCTCGCGGGTATTGATCCTTGGTGCAGGTGTAGCAGGACTTCAGGCCATCGCCACAGCCAGAAGGTTGGGGGGGGCAGTGTTTGCGTTTGATGTCAGGCAGGCTGCTAAAGAAGAAGTCCTTTCGCTGGGAGCCAAATTCGTGGATGTGGAAGGGGCCACAGAAGACAAAGGTGCTGGAGGATATGCTGTCGAACAGTCAGCTGAATACCTTCAAAAGCAAAAAGACACCATCCATGAACATGCCATGAAGGCTGATGTGATCATCACCACAGCACAGATTCCTGGAAGGAAGGCACCGCTATTGGTGGAAGAAAGAACAGTCAGGGCAATGAAGCCTGGTTCGGTCATTATCGACATGGCCGCATCTTCGGGCGGAAATTGTGCCTTGTCACAACCCGATCAGACCGTAGAGGTCAATGGTGTCAGGATTGTTGGAGTTGGAAACCTTGCCGCCAATATGCCCCAGGATGCAAGCAAGATGTATGGGAAAAATTACCTTAACTTTTTGAAACTGATCATAAAAGACGGCGGCTTAAATCTAAATTTTGAGGATGACATAGTAGCAGGCACTTGTGTTTGCCATGATGGAAAGCCCGTCAATTCCAGAATAGTTCAAATGCTAAACACTTAATCATGGAATCAATATTGGAATACCTAGGCAATAACATGGAAATGATATATTTCCTGGTTTTAGCCATTTTATTGGGGGTGGAAGTGATTTCCAATGTCCCAGCTATTTTGCATACCCCCTTGATGTCAGGGGCCAATGCCATTCATGGGGTGGTGGTGGTAGGAGCCATCATAGTCATGTTGCAAGCTTCGCCTGATAATTATTTGGCGCTATCAATTGGATTTTTGGCTGTCGTGGTCGGTATGCTCAATGTAATAGGCGGTTTTGTGGTCACAGACCGGATGTTGGAAATGTTCAAGAAAAAACCTAAAAAATCATGAGTCTGAATATATTGGAAATCATTTACCTGATTGCATCACTCACATTTATTGTGGGATTGAAAATGCTCAGTCACCCTGACACCGCTAGAAAAGGAAACCTTATAGCCGCAGCCGGAATGTTGATAGCTATAGTGGCAACAATTACTTTGTATCAGGAATTTGATTCTGGCAAAGGACTGAATTACGGCTTGATATTTTTGGGCCTTGCTGTGGGTACCGGTATCGGTACTGTTATGGCGAGAAAGGTACAAATGACTTCAATGCCACAAATGGTATCGCTCTTTAATGGTATGGGGGGCGCATGTGCCGCTTTGATCGCCATTATAGAATTCCAACATCATCAACATGCAACCGTCACCGGATTTGACGGAGAATTATTGGTTATGCTTTTGGGACTATTGATCGGCTCTGTGTCATTTGCCGGATCAATGATTGCCTATGGTAAATTGGAGGGGAAAATCAAAGACAAGGTCCTTCCCATGAATCAAGCAATCAATATGTTTTTGTTGGTTGTGATCGTTGCTTTGATCGGATTCCAAATGTTTAATGGTTCTGATCCAATGTTGTTTTATATCCTTCTTGTCATCGCTCTTGGATATGGAATCCTGTTTGTGATGCCAATAGGTGGTGCGGATATGCCCGTTGTGATTTCCTTACTCAATTCCTTTACTGGTATGGCTGCTGCCTTTGGTGGCTTCCTATATGGAAACAAAGCCATGCTGACCGGGGGTATATTAGTAGGTTCAGCAGGTACTATCCTTACAATTCTAATGTGTAAGGCCATGAACCGGTCATTGACCAATGTACTTTTAGGTGCTTTTGGAGCAGGTGCCTCAGGAGCAGCCAAAACAGGAAGTGGAGACCAAACTGTAAGGGAAATTAGCATTTCAGATACAGCTGTATTGCTTTCCTATTCCCATAGCGTAGTGATTGTTCCGGGATATGGATTGGCTGTAGCCCAAGCCCAACACGTCTGCCACGAACTTGAACAATTGCTTGAAGAAAAAGGTGTGGAAGTGAGTTATGCCATACACCCTGTGGCAGGACGTATGCCAGGACATATGAATGTGCTATTGGCTGAGGCAGATGTGCCCTATGAAAGGTTACAGGAAATGGAAGAAATTAATCCAAGATTGGCCAATACAGATGTAGTAGTTGTTATCGGTGCAAATGATGTGGTCAACCCGGCAGCCAAAAACGACCCCTCCTCACCTATTTACGGGATGCCGATTTTGGATGTGGATTTAGCAAAAAATGTAATCATCCTCAAAAGAGGAATGGCAGCAGGCTATGCCGGAATTGAAAACGAACTCTTCTTCTATCCAAAAACCAGAATGCTTTTCGGAGATGCGAAAGACTCTTTGCAAAAATTGACGGCAGAGGTGAAGGAAGTTTAGGAAAGGATGAAGAATGAGGGATGAAGGTTGAGTTGGTTTGTACCAAGAACTATATTTAAAGTACAAAGTGGGAGGACTAGCAGATCAAATTGTGATTCAATAACTTGAAATTTTAAAAATCAATAGGCATGGGGAACAACCCATGCCTTCATTAATTTATAATATTCCAGTCCCCAGAAAGGACTTTAATTTTTATTGATCCAGGAGTTAATGGATTTAAGGTGAAAAATATTTTTATTTTTCAATTTTTATTGGATTTAACAGGTGTATTAGAACTAAATAATGACAATTTCACCATTTTACGGCATAATAAGATACCTCTGTTTTTAATGGCTTCATTTTTGGAATTAATGAAGAAATAAACTTTACCAACGATGAAAAAGATAATTATTTACACTATTACGGTTACTATTTTGGCCGGATCATGTGTTTCTAAAAAGAAATACGTGGAATTACAGAATGATCTGTTTAAAACAGAAGTTACGCTTGCTGACACAAGAACTGAAAAGGAAAAGCTTGAAGAGGAAAAAAGAATCCTTGAAGACAAAATGGGGAAAGTCGAAGCTAGGGTTGAAGAATACAATGCCCGTATCAATTCCTTAAGATCGGAAAGCGATGCCAAATATTCTCTAGAAGGAAAGACTCCTATGTCCAACATCACCAGAGAAAAACTTAAGGCAACGTTGACAAATGTTGATCAGGAACTGTTGGCTCAAGCAAAAACGTTGGAGGATTCGATCAACTTAGCCATTTCCTACAACATGAAGAAATCAATTTCTGATGGTTCGTTGGAACAGGAAGATGATATTCAGATTGATATTGACAAGACCGTAGTAATGATCAATGTTTCAGACAGGTTGCTGTTCAATACTGGAAGTTACCAAGTTTCCCGAAATGCTGATGGCCTATTGAAGAGATTGGCAGAAGTGATCAATTCTGAACCTTCTTTGGAGGTTATGATCGAAGGACATACTGATCCTAGGACAATACAGACTGTAGAACTTCAGGATAATTGGGATCTTAGTGTGAAGAGAGCAACTTCCATTGTGAGGATATTGGAGAAAAAATATAATGTAGCTCCTGAAAAATTGATTGCTGCAGGAAGAGCAAGTTATATTCCTTTGGTAGAAAATGATAGCAAAGATAATATGGCCAAAAATAGAAGAACAAGGATCGTATTGATACCTGACTTAGATAAGTTTTTTGCAATGATAGAATAAAAATAAAAGGGGGGATAGGCGCTTTGCACCTATCCCCCCCTTTTATTTTTATTCATATGGTATTTGAATGTTATTTTTCAATTACTTGGAATTATTAAATGAAAGTCCTCTCCTTGTCACCTCGACGAAAGGAGAGGTCTATTGTTTTTCTGCCCCTTAACAATCTCTAAAATGTTCAGTTTTTGGAATCACTTTAATGATACTCAAAAACTCCCTCTCTGAATTTC
>NZ_JBGSXS010000042.1:0-2081 GCF_041751335.1 Aquiflexum sp. | reverse complement strand
CCGGTAAGCGGTTTATCGGAGATTCTGTTTCTGATTTTAGGGAAGGAGATCTGGCGTTTATAGGACCTAACCTCCCCCATCTGTACCGCAATGACGCTTGTTTTTATGAGGATGATAAATCAAATTCGAAAGCTGCAAGATCCATTGTCATCCACTTTCTTGAAAAATCTTTGGGGGCTAATTTCCTAGCGCTGCCCGAAGCAAAAAATATCAAAAACCTTTTTATCAAGTCACAACTTGGCCTAGATATCCATGGTGTCACCAAATCTATATGTATTGAACTGCTTCATGAAATAGTTACGCTGAAAGGAATGCCACGTTGGATGAAGCTTTTGGAAATCCTGCAGCTGCTCTCTGAGTCAGATGAACTTACACCCATTTCCCAGTCACACATGATCGGCAAAAATGAAGCTGAGTCAGACCGGATGAATAAGGTTTTTGAATTTGTAATGAACAATTTCAAAAATGAAATCAGCATCAGTGAAGTCGCAGATTTCGTCAATTTGTCTCCAAATTCTTTTTCAAGGTATTTTAGCCAGAGGACAAGGAAGTCTTTTGTTAATTTCGTAAACGAAGTGAGGTTGAACCATGCCACCAAATTGCTTCAGGAAAATACAAAAAGTGTGGCTGAGATCTGTTTTGAATGTGGATTCAATAACTTATCCAACTTTAACCGTCAGTTCAAAAACAAATACCAGATCAATCCTTTGGCCTATAATAGGCAGTTTTATAAATGAAAATTCCTGGATTTATCAAGTTTCTCAATCTTTGCTTTTATCCATCTTTTCGATGGCCTCCAATATCCCCTTCATATATCCAATAGCAAAGATCTTCCCTGTAATCTCATAACCGACAGTGGTACTTCCGCCGAAAGTCCCTTGTGTTTCCCCATACATAGCCGGGGCATGGTCAGGTCGGATAGGTCCATCAAATCCATGTTGATGATAAATCCTGAACATCTCAACCATATCGGTAGGACCATTGTCATGGAAAGTCTCCCTGAAATTTTCACGATCTCCTTCAATATCCCGGATATGCAAAAAGGCAATTCTTTTTTCTGACAACCATTTTTTCGCCAAATTCTGAATATCCTCACCCATGGTCAGGAAAGATGCCTGACAAAAAGTGATCGCATTGCTTTTTATGGGATTGCGGTTCCAAACTTTCTCAAATGCAGCTGAACTGGTCAAAATCCTTCCCACTCCTTTCAATGGACTGACCGGAGGATCATCGGGATGGAGAGCCATCCTAACTCCGGCACTTTTGGCCTCCGGCAATACGGCATCCTGAAAGTAGTATAAGTTTTCCCAAAGTTTGGCTTCGGAAATACGCTCGTCTTCAAGGACCAATTGATCCCTGACATCATCCATATAAAAACCGCTGACTTGGGCACCTCCCCTTTCGGCGATATCCACCCTCGTCCGAAACCATCCTATGCTTGCCATGAAATTATAGCAAAGTAAAGGAATTTCAAGCCTGCCCATATTTTGCAGCAATAGAATGTATTTTTCAATCAGTTCATCCCTATTAGGTAAACCAAGCTTAATCGGGGACATATCAAATTGATCACCTTCCAACACATAGAGTTTGAACCCCTTTTCCCGGAAATTATCGGATATAGATCTTAATACCTGAAAATCATAAGGCGGTTGTTTCCCTGTCAATTCAGGGGCTGCCTTGGTGATAGCATAATCCACCCCAATTTGCTTGGCAAGCGTCCACTTTCTCTCATCGTATTTTGCAGGCAATAGCATTGAAAATTTCATAATTTCATTTCTTTAATATAAAGAATAGGTTGATCATTACAGCCCACAATTTCCCAAACTTATTATCAATCCACCCATATAAACATTCCCCCAAAAACAAATCAATTGCTTAACCTTTTTCATTCAACCCCGATGGGGTTGAAGGTCTAAAGAACATTTGATTATCTATAAACATGCGACTCCAAAGGAGTCGAAAATAAACTTAACATTCACTCATCCTTCATCAATGTCTCTCGCTTCTCGCACTTATATACACCAAGCCAATGTCATTACATTTTCTGAACATTCCCAAATGTTAATTACTACCAATGACAT
>NZ_JBGSXS010000041.1:0-6998 GCF_041751335.1 Aquiflexum sp. | reverse complement strand
AAGAAAAGGCCCAAAATAGTCATGGTAGTAGAAGTCCTCAGCGGCGGCGCCATTATCTGACAGAAATACAATCATCGTATTTTCATATTCTCCAATTTCTTTCAGATGCTGCATCAGCCTTCCGATGTTGAAGTCTAAATTGTCCACCATGCCGGCATAGAGTTCCATCTTTCGGGCTTCCTTCTTCTTTTCTTCGGGAGAAAGCGAATCCCAAAGTTTGACCCTTGGATGAAGGGGAGGTGTTTGCGCATTAGGATGGATTAAACCGGCTTTTTTGAGGGATTCCAATCTTTTTTCGCGAAGGACTTCGTAACCATCATCATAGCGGCCCTCGTATTTTTTCCAGTAGGTTGAATCCACCTGCAGCGGCCAATGCGGAGAAGTGTAAGCGGCAAAAACAAAGAAGGGCTGTCCATCCTCCCGATCGGCATTGATGTAGGATATTAGTTTGTCCGTATAAAAATCCGTGGAATACGCGCCTTCAGGCCAATTGGCTTCTTCTCCATTTTCTGTGTAGATCGAAATGGGTGTTTTCGGGAAAATACCTCTTTCACTGTAATGGTTGGCCCCACCTTCCAAGGTCACAAAAGATTTTTCAAACCCTTTGTTGGCAGGATTGGCCTCTGCGGATCCTCCCAAATGCCATTTTCCGGCCATGTAAGTGTGGTAACCCGCAGAACGGAGTATTTCAGGGACAGGAATAATCCGGTCACTAAGCTGTCCCTCGTATCCGGGAATTCCTGTGACCAAATCCTGTGAACCCATACCGGCTACATGATTGAAATTCCCGGACAGTAACATAGCCCGGCTAACTGCACAGAATGGGGCGGTATGAAAGTGGCTAAACCGGATGCCTTCTTTGGCCAATTGATCCAGATTGGGCGTGTGGAGATCTCCTCCAAAGGATCCCAAATCCGCATAGGCCAAGTCATCGGCCATTATTAATAGGATATTGGGAGGCTTAGGGGGCGGTATTTCTTTTTGGCAGGAAAATAGGAGGATTCCTAAAGATGCTATGAAGATGATTGGTCTGATCTGATAGTTCATTTGTAAATCTGTTTTTCAGAAAGCTTTTAATTGGTAATGGTGAATAGTTAGCCTCTGATAAATGTTAAATAAGATAAGTATTTTTTGATTTATTCTTTTTATCCTTCTAACCTTTATTCTTCTTCCACATCCGATACGACTTACCCAGGAAATAAATTCCTGTCAAAACCCCAATCAAGGTCAGCATTCCCTTTATTTCAAATCCCGTCAAATTGGACAGGAAAAAAAGAATGATACCTGCTGAAAGGATAGGAACGGTATAACCAAAAGGGATTTTGAAACCCCCATTATCCAATTCCTTCTTTCTTCGAAGACCGATCACCGAGAGCGAAACGCCAAAATAAAGCAACAATACACTTGAAGCGGCGATTACGGCCAATTGCCTAAAGCCTCCTATGGTGGCAAGGGTAAAACCCAGCCCACTGTACAGCAAAATCGCCAAATAAGGAGTTTTGAATTTGTGGTGGATAGAAGCCAACCTACTGAAAGGAATCACCCCATCCCGGGAAAGTCTAAATATGACTCTTGGATTATTCAGGATCTGCCCGCTGACCATTCCAAACATGGATATCCCTGTTCCGAAAAATAGCAGGGTATATCCTAGGGGTCCAAAAACAATTTTAGCAGATTCTGCCAGAGGTGCTTCTTTTAGATTTGGAAGGTCGTTGCCCAAAACTCCCTGAGAAACCAATTGGATAAGTATGTAAAGCAATAGCACTCCCGAAATCCCTATAAAAATCGCACGGGGTACCGTCTTTTGTGGGTTTTTGATTTCCCCTCCAATTGATAGGCCAGCATCTCCACCCATAAAAGCAAAAAACAAGATCAGGGAAGACTCTCCCAATTTTTGGATGGTCGGTTCAGATTCCCAAGATAAATTGACCCATTGAACATCTTTCCAGCCAAAGCTTATAAGGAGCAATAGCGGAATCAATTTGGCGACGGTAGTGATTTTGACCAATCCTATCCCTTGTTTGACTCCGATCACATTGAGGATGGTCAAGCCTGAAAATAAAAGAAAAAGGGAAAATATTCTAAGAGTTGAATTCTTGAAAATCGGAAACAGTAAAGCCAAAATCTCAACTAAGGCATTGGAAACTGCCGCATCGGCAAAAATACTTCCCATCAAAGAAAATATCGAAACTAAAAATCCGGGATAAGCTCCAAATGCAGTCTCCACATAGGCGTATCCTCCACCTGAATGGGTCACCTTGCTCCCCACCTCTGCAAAACAAAGCATGACCAATCCGATCAATAGTCCGCAAAAAAGGTAAGCCAAGACTCCTGAAGCTCCCATGGTTTCGGCGATGATGGCCGGCAATACAAAGATGCCGGCACCTACCATGATATTGACAATATTGGCTGAGAGTCCCCATACGCCAACTTCTCTTTTTAATCCTTCTTGGGTGGTTTGCATAGGGGGTTTGAAAAATGGGGATGGATGGATTTTTTGATCATGTTTAAGTTAAATACCAATGCAATTTTTTCAAGTAATCCTTGAAGAGGGTCTTACGGCGATTAATGCATTTGGGAATAAGATAAAAAAATCAATCGTTCGAGAACGTCGAGTTAGGACGAAGCGCAGGGTTTTCTTCCCCAATGAGGGGATTTATTGTCCGGAGGAGGGTTTGGGAAAAAGGGGATTTAATTTAATCTGGGATATTTGTTGGGTTCGGGTCTTGTTAGATAACCTGGAGTGTTTTCAAATTCAACTCTTTCAGAGTTGAAAAAAATGAGGGACTGATTATCATTATTTACCCCACATTATCATGTGGGGCTAATCGAATTGATTCCCCGCCACGGCGGGCAAGCTCTTCAGGAATCACAACAAACCAATCAATTTAAATGTGTTATCTTTATTTCCCCGTCACGTCTGCAAACTACTCAGGAATCAATCATTTGATAAGAATTGAAAAAAATGATTGACATCAAGATGATACAATCTTTATGGATTCAACTTTAAATCCTGTGCAGCTACTATCTGCCACTTTTTATCTCTGTATATCCAGGTATCGGTCCAGATATTTGTTGTGCTGGTGGAGTCAGCTTTTTTTGTCCAGGTTTCATTACCCTGTGCCACAGCGGCCTCTCCGTAAAATCTTATGGTAACATTGAAAACCTTGGGTTTGTAATATCGGTTTGCTTTCATCTTAGACTCACGAATCAAGGTTTGTTTGTCATAAAGATCACCCCTTAAACTTACCCCCACGAAGTCATCTGCTACAATTCTATCAATTACTAAGGAATCGCCCTCATTTATCGCTCCAGCCCATTCTTGTGCAGATTTTAAGATATACGCGTTGGCTGCTTCATAATCTATTTTCTGAGAACAGGAGTAAAGGAATTGGGCGGAAATTAGAAATAGAAATACGGAATTTTTCATTTTACCTCATTTTGTCAGTTCCTTATCAGCGATTAAGTCATCTCGGAGTTTCGTTAACTGAAAGGGGATTCGATAGCGTTTTTTCTGTTTTCATTCCATGTATTGATGCTCAATGCAATCAATATACCGATCACGACAAGAAATATTTGACCTAAAGCATAGACCAAATATTGCGTGACTCGGTTTTGTTGAAGGAGTTTTTGACGGATTTTGTGATAGAATTTTAGCATGGTGCTTTTCTACAATTGTTTAATCCACAAGAACATCCTGATTTTTGAGCGCAGCCATGCCTCCAAGAATCAACCAATTGCCATCCACTATTTTCCAGGTATGGGTAAACTTAAAGGTTTGTCTTCTGACAATCTCGTTTTGATTGTTTTTCCAAAAGTAATCTGTGTCGTAGAATACCATCACCACATCTTCGATTGCATTTGATGCTTTTTTGTGAAGGGTATAGCTATATTTCAGTTCAGGATCTTTGTGCAAATCAGGGATCCAACTGTCGATTTTACTTTTATCAGCTACCCCATCCCCAAAACCCGGATAGCCAATAAAATCTTCGTGCCAAAGTGTTTTATAAGCAACTGTGTCGATGTCCTGTACATATTCCCAATACAGTTCTTCCATGTGCCAGGCTTCATCCTCAATTTCGGATTTGTTTGGTGTAGGAGCTGTTTTTTCCTCCTCTGAGGAATTACTGCTGCTTTCGCTGCAACCTGCCATGATGAGTGAGGCAAGGAATGCAAAAACTATAATTGGGATTGATTTTTTAGTTTTCATGTAGTCCGATGTTGGGGAGTGTTATTCATGATCAAATTTCCAACAATTCCATTCGGGAATAAGATAAATAAATCAATCGTTCCTGAACGGTGACTTAGGACGAAGTGCATGCATTATTTTCCCAATGAACTGGTTTTCTTTCCGAAGGAAGCAACGAAACCTTTCTAAAAAGTACCAAATCCTCTCCAAAAAAATGCATAATCAGCTCATGCAGCTTTTGCAGGTTTAAAGTAAAATAAGATCCGGGTGCCATCTTTTACTTCTTCCTGCATGGTGCCGTTTAATTGCTGTGTGAGAAGCGAGATCAATTGCCCGCCAAAACCGGTGCCTTTGATCTGCCCGCTTTTGCCCACCCCATTGTCGCTTACCTCTAACTGGAGTACGCCATCGGTATTTTTATGAAGGGTGATTTCAACCTTGCCTTGCTGGCCCTCAGGGAAAGCATATTTAAGCGTATTTGTCAACAATTCATTTACAATTAGCCCTAGCGGGACGGCCGTATCAATATCCACATCAAGGTTATCCATGGCACATTCAAGGGTTACCCGCTTTTCCGCACCGAAGGATCCGATCAAACTTTCACCCAGATTGATAAAGTAATCCTTCATTTCAATGGCGCCAAGATTGGTGCCCTGATAGAGTTTTTGATGCACGATGCCAATGGATTGCACCCTGTTTTGCCCTTCCTGCATGGCATCTTTAGTATTGGGGTCATCTATTTGTGCGGATTGTAGGGCCAACAAACTGCTGACTACTTCAAGGTTGTTTTTTACCCGATGGTGGATTTCTTTTAACAGCAATTCGTTTTCTGCATTTTTGGCAGCAAGCAAGCGGTTAGCTTGGGTACGAGCTTGGTTACTGCGGTACCCAAAAATCAAAAAGCCTGTTAGCAGTATTGCTACACCAATACTAAGCCATTGCACCAATCGTTGTTGGGAAAGCTGCTTTTCCTGCGATGCAATAGTGGCTTCCTTTTTTCCGGTTTCGTAGCGGGTAAGCATTTCGCTCATGGCAATATCACTTTCTTTTTTGGCAGTGCTATCGCGCATTATTCTTGCTTTCTTTTGGTAGGCTAAAGCCTCCTTATAATCTCCCAATTTTTCGTAAATGGTGCTGATATGGCCATAGTTCTCTGTGAGGTTCGATAAGTCCCCATCTTTCTCAAGTAAACGGACGGTTTCCAACTGATAAGGCAGGGCATTTCCGTAATTTTCCAAAAGTAGATTTACTTCACCGAGGTTAGCTGTTACTGTGTGTATGGCGTTATTGTAATTGGTTTGTTTCGCTAGAGCGAGTGTAGCTTCATATTGAACCAATGCTTCATCATATCTTTTCAGTCTTTTGAGTGCATTGCCCCTGTTGTTCATAAAATCGCACATGTTCATGCCGGGGAAACCCAGTGATTTGGCCAGGTCATGAGCTTTGTCAAAATAATACAATGCATCTTCATGCTTGTACATGGCTATGCTAGCAGCGCCGGCAGCGGTATAACCATATACCAATTCGTCTTGTAAGTTATTCTTCTCACAGATGTCAATGGTTTTAATTGCCCAATCCAAAGCTTCCGCCTGTCTGCCCTGTCGGGATACATCTTCGGAAAGACGGGAATAGGCACCTGCAATTCCGAGCTTGTCATCAAGTTCCTCCATGAGAGCGAGAGCGTTCAGGTCGGCCTGCATGGCATCATCCAATTCGCTCTTTTTTTTGTGTACCCAGCCAATTTTAAACCAGGTGGTGGCTTGCCCTTTTTTATTATTGATGGCCTTATAGCCCTTCATGGCTTTTTCAAAATAAAAAGAAGCGGAGTCTATTTCAAGCAGGTTGGCATGGTTGCGCCCCTGCATTTCATAGAATTCGGGTTGTGCTGTTTTATCATTTGTCCTTTCGGCATGGGCTACTCCCATGCGTGCAAATCCCAACCCTAAGTTTAGATTGACATTAGTGGTAAGGTTCACCAAACTCCTGATCAGTTCAGTTTTTTTATCATTTTGTTGTTCTACAGATAATAATTGCTTGAGGCTATCTATTTCAGTGGTTTGTCCTAAGGCACCCTGGCAGAAGGAAATGGGCAAGAGTAAAAAGATTTTTATAAAACGATTCATGGGCATAAGTTGGATGGTGATTTAATAGCTTAAAATCGAAAGTTTATGTAATCAGGATTTATGAATGTAATGCAAAATACCATTCAAACAATCACTAACTTTAACCAAACCCAAAATAAATGACCAAAGCCAATATCTTCCTTCTCGCTGTAGTACTTCTAGCCGCAGTTTCCTGTAAGCCTGAAAAGCAATGGGACGCACTTTTTAATGACAAAGACCTCACTGGTTGGGATACCTACTTGGGGCCCGCATGGGTAGCCACGTCCGACTCCACTGTGAAAAAGTCTGACAGTCCCCTCGGCCTGAATATCGACCCACAAAGTGTATTCAGTGTGGTGGAAGTGGATGGAGAGCCCGCTATCCGCATATCCGGGGAGCAATGGGGCGGCTTGTCCACGACGCAAGATTACAGCAATTACCACCTCAGCCTTCAATTTAAATGGGGCGAAGCCAAACATAAACCTCGCGATAAAAATAAAAGGGACAGTGGGTTACTATACCATGCCGGGGGTCCACATGGGGCAGACGGTGGTTTTTGGATGCGATCACAGGAGTTACAGGTGCAGGAAGGTGATTGCGGCGACTATTGGGGAGTGGCTGGGGGTATAATGGACATACCGGCAAAGAAGATGGATGAACTCTATGTCTATGACCCTGATGTCGAAAAATTGGTATTCAGTGATTTG
>NZ_JBGSXS010000040.1:0-36934 GCF_041751335.1 Aquiflexum sp. | reverse complement strand
AGTTGGGAATCCATAAAATACGCTAATACCTGCTCATCATAGGGGTTACTCAACAAATCCTGATAGGTCCTGGAAGGGGCTGCATTGCCTGAGGTTTCCTGAATAATCGGACCGGAAGGAGCTAAAGGGGCTTTCGGCATTTGTCCTCTTTTGGGATTTGTAGCTTTTAGCAAAATCTTATTGTCCGGAGTCCAGGAAATGGCCGAACCAAAGGTTGCATTGACAATTTCATCCGTTAACTTTTTGGCCTCATAGGTAGTCAGATCTATTACCCAAAGGCTGATGCCTGTGTTGGTGGTATTATTAACTGCTGCATATTTTTCATCTTTGGATAGAGAAATACCTCCCAGATTGGGAATATTTGGAAGACCTTTGATGGTTTGCTGTAGACCGGTTCTTGTGTTTTTTACAATGACATTATAATAACTCCCCGATCTTGAAGGACCATTTGTTGCGGGGTTGATTCTGATTCCACCTATCCGGAGTTCAGGCTGTGCCAAGTCCTCTATGGAGGGATTGCCCGCTCTTTCCAAAAGCAACATCAAATCTCCTGAACGGCTAAAACTGACAGTTGGGGTCAGAGGAGAATCCACCAAATCAGCAATGGCTTTTGGTGGTGTCTGATAGGACATTTCATCCTGTCCCTGAACAAAGCCAATCACAGTTAGGTAGCAAATTGTCAGTAAAAAGGCTGTTTTCTTTATCTTTATCATGAGGGTATTAGTAAGTTTAGTGGTATTGAAATTAGATCAATTGTCTTTAATATAAGTGATTTTTTGGGTATTTGGTTTTTTAGAAAGGATGGGTGGTAGTTAAACTAGGAGATAGGGTAATAATGAAAACAGCTTCTCCTTGTCATTTCGAACGTAGAGAGAAATCTAAAACCTAAGTGGGTATAGACCTCTTCCGCCCCGGCGGACAAGACCTACCGTCGAAGTGACAAGGCCAAGTATTTTACCACTAGCTATCCTGATTTTGATAGAATGCCTCTATCAATTTAAATAGGTCCACAAAAAAAAGGAGCCCTTGTAAGGCTCCTCTTTAAATTCTATAAAAACACAAACAATTATTTTCCTTGTCCACCTATGGATATCATCGCGCATCTGAAACCGATATGGTTGGTGGCGGAATCCTGATGGATAAATCTTCTTGTTCCTGGGGCAAGCCAATAAGCCATATCTCTCCAAGAACCTCCTTTGTAAACTCTGTATTCGTCAGTAATCAAGGTCGTACCATAAGTCTCTTCCTCATCAAAAATACCGTCTTTTCTCAAAGGGTTGAGGTCATCAAAATCCTGATAAGAAAGCGGTCTGTAAACATCCTGAACCCATTCGTTGACATTTCCGGCCATGTGATAGAGTCCAAAATCATTCGGAGGGAAGTCATACACGTTGGTAGGGAGGATTTCACCGTCATTGGATTTGCTACCTGCGATACCTGCGTAATCACCTCGACCTCTTTTGAAGTTGGCCAAGAAATCACCTTGCTTGCCTTTTCTTTTGACATTGTATGGATTTCTAACTCCTCTTCCATCCCATGGATAGATTCGTCCATGTTCCTGGTTTTCATCCATATATTGTGTTCCGATCATAGCTTTGGCAGCATATTCCCATTCAGCCTCACTTGGTAGTCGGTATTCTGCAAAAGCAACACCTCTTTCAATCAACTGGTTTTTAGTAAAGGAACTGTCGATTTTGTTTTTCTCACGGATAAGGTCAGACACGAACTCCGTTCTCCACTTGGCATAGACATTGGCCTGGGACCAGGAAACACCTGCTACCGGATAAAAGTTAAAACCGGGAAATCTGAAGTAATATGTGTCATAAACGTCATTGTAAGATAACGCACCTGCCCAAACACCTTCCTGAGGTTCTAATTTCTGAATGGAATCTGCGCTAACCTTTTTCTTCATGTGGAAAAGAAACTCTCGGTAATCATTGTTCGTGATTTCTGTCTCATCCATAAAGAAGGAGGCAATGGTGACTGTCCTTTCGGCGTTGTCCCTGAAAGCCATGACATCCTGTTCCTGGGAACCTAGGACGGCACGACCACCTTGGATGTATTTCAGATTGGGTCCGATTTCCTGTTTGGCTAATCTGGTAACCAAAAACTGTGTACTGTCTTTTGAAGCGTCAAAGCTGTAGGCAGCACCCGTAGTAGGGCTGGCCTTACCTGGCTTGGCGGCAGTCCTTCTGCCGTAGCCTGGAGTTTTATTACAGGAACTAAGAAATGCTCCTGCAATGATTAATGCGGAGGCTAAAATCAAGCCTGTTTTGTTATTTCTAAAAACCATAGTATTAAAGTGTTTTTATGCACAAATAGAACGCTAATATATAATCATTAATATCTTAACACAATTATTTTTTTTGTACCCTCCTTCGTAGAAAATGGGATTTTTGCGGGATTGTTGAAAATAATACAAATATTTTGAGAGGAATAACAAATAAGCCTTGATTAAAAATTTTCAAAATTTATGAATTTTTCATTCCCAAGAGCCATTTTTTTGCTTTTTCTATTGTATTTACCTCGTTGATTATGAGGATTAAGCGGTTCTTCGCTTCTTTGATTTTACAATATTTCCCTTGTGTTTGTATAAACGCCAAAACCTTGCCAAAGGTATCTGACTTGAAGTACTTTTCTTTTTCAGGGGGCAAAAAGTAGCATTTCATGATGCCGTTTTTGATCACCAGCTTTTCAAATCCCAAATCTTCGGCTATCCATCGCAACCTGACTGTTTCGAACAAATCCTCCACTGTATCAGGAATTGGACCAAACCGGTCCGTGATGGATTGTATATAGGTAAGAAGTTCGGATTCCTTTTTGATGTTGTCCAGTTTGGCATAAAGTCCCAACCTTTCTGAAATATTGCTCACATAGGTCTCCGGAATCAATAGCTCCAAATCAGTTTCGATCACACAATCCTGTACCAATACCTGTACCTTTTCCTTTAAGTCCACCTCGAAAAGTTCGGCAAATTCATTTTCCTTCAACTCCTGCACAGCTTCATCCAGGATCTTATGGTACATTTCAAAACCAAGGTCAGTGATAAACCCACTTTGCTCGGCTCCCAGAAGATTGCCGGCACCCCTTATGTCCAAATCCCTCATGGCCACTTTAAAACCATCTCCCAAATCAGAAAACTCCTCTAAAGTTTGTAATCTCTTCCTAGCTTCTGCTGTTAGCCCTGAAGTCGGAGTGGTCAATAGGTAGCAGAAAGCCTTTTTATTGCTCCTTCCCACACGGCCCCGCATCTGATGCAGGTCACTGAGGCCAAACATGTGGGCCCGGTTAATAATGATGGTGTTGGCATTAGGTATATCCAAACCGGATTCAATGATATTGGTCGAAACCAACACATCATATTCTCCTTCAATGAATTTGACCATGATGTTTTCCAGTTTTTTTCCATCCATTTGGCCATGGGCTGATGCCACTCTTGCATCAGGTACCAACCTTAAGATCAGATTGGCTACGGCATCGATTTCCCCGACACGGTTGTGTACAAAAAATACCTGCCCGCCCCGACGAATCTCAAATGAAATGGCATCTCTTATCACCTCTTCCCTGAAAGTATGTATTTCAGTGGTAACGGGCTGACGATTGGGCGGAGGGGTTGCGATGACAGAAAGATCCCGCGCACCCATCAATGAGAAATGTAAAGTTCTTGGAATGGGTGTTGCTGTCAAAGTCAATACATCTACATTGACCTTCATTTCCTTCAACTGATCCTTGACTTTTACGCCAAATTTCTGTTCTTCATCAATGACCAATAATCCAAGGTTTTTGAATTTGATATCCTTATTGACTATCCTATGTGTTCCGATCAGGATATCAATCTCCCCTGTGGTGACCTGTTGGGTGATTTCTTTGATTTCTTTTGTGGAGCGGAACCTGTTGATATATTCTACTTTCACAGGAAAACCTGTGAGTCTTTCTTTGAAGGTATGATAATGCTGCATGGCCAAAATCGTGGTGGGCACCAATACCGCTACCTGCTTTCTGTCATTCAAAGCTTTGAAAGCTGCCCTGATGGCAACCTCCGTTTTTCCAAAACCCACATCGCCACAGACCAACCTGTCCATCGGATAGCTTTTTTCCATGTCCGCTTTCACATCCGCAGTAGCCACGGCCTGGTCCGGTGTATCTTCAAAAACAAAAGAGCTCTCCAATTCAACCTGGAGAACTGAATCCGGGGAAAACTGAAATCCCGGCGCACTTTTTCTTTTGGCATATAGAGAGATCAAGTCTTTGGCTATGTCCTTGACTTTGCCTTTGACCCTACTCTTTTTATTTTCCCACTCGGGAGATCCGAGTTTGGACATGCTAGGCATGTTTCCTTCCTGACCGGAATATTTGGAGATTTTGTGCAGGGAATGGATATTGACAAATAACAGGTCATCATCCCTGAATATCAGCCTGACCGCTTCCTGAGATTTACCATGGACATCCACTTTTTCCAAACCTGCAAATCTTCCTACACCGTAATCCACATGGACGATAAAGTCACCAGGATGAAGGGCCTTTAGTTCCCTTAGTGTAAGGGCTTTGGATTTACTCGCTTTGGCTTTTGTCTTGTAGCGGTGGAATCTCTCAAAAATCTGGTGGTCGGTATAGCAGGCAATCTCATGGTTTTTGTCCACAAAACCTTCCCTAAGACCTATCTGCAGGGATTGAACCCTAAGTGTAGGATCCAATTCGTTGAATATATTTTCAAGTCGCTGTATTTGCTTGTCGCTTTCCGAACAGATGATATTCAGCCAACCTTTTTTCTCATTATCAACCAGATTTTCTACCAATAGGTCAAAGTTCTTGTTGAAAGAGGGCTGTGGCTTGGAATTGAAGTTAAATACTTCTGCATCCTTGAAATAGAACTTATGACCAAATTCAAGCTTACCGAATTTTTTAGCAAATTCTGAAAATGCTACCTGTCCATCAAAAAGATCTTCCGGTTTGAGCAGAAGCTTTTCATTGGCGGTAACAATCTGATCAAATTGGCTATGGGCTTTTTGGAAATACTCCTCCATGATATCCAATGTAAACTGAAAATCCTTGAACCACATCAATGTGTTGGCTGGAAGAAATTCCAGAAATGACTGTCTTTGTTCCTGTAAAAGCTTGGTCTGTACATTTGGAATGATACTGATCTGATCAATCTTTTCCAGTGAAAGTTGAGTTTCTGGATCAAATGTTCTGATGGACTCTATCTCTTTTCCGAAAAGTTCCAGCCTGAAAGGAAGTTCATTGGCGTAGGAAAAAATATCCAATATTCCGCCCCGAATAGCAAACTGCCCCGGTTCAAACACAAAATCAGTTTTTTCAAAATCATAGGTATTGAGCAATTCTGCAATAAATTCCAAATCAACTTTTTCACCAACGGTTGCCAAAAAAGTATTTTCTTTCAGGGATCTTTTGTTGATGACTTTTTCATACAAAGCCTCTGCATAAGTAATGATTATCGGATTTTCTCTTTCCTGAACCAAAATCTTGTTGAGCACTTCAGCCCTTTGTAGCACATTCGCATTTTCAATTTCATCAAACTGATAGGGTCTTTTGTAGCTGGAAGGGAAGTAGTAGGTTATATTTTCTCCCAACAATTCCTGAATATCGTTATTTAGGTAGGCTGCTTCCTCTTTATCATGGGCCACTATCACATGGCAACCTTTCGTTATTTTATAAATTGATGAAAAAACCACCATGTCTAAACTGCCTGAAAGACCTTTAAACTGATAGTTTCCTTTTCTATTGGTCGAGATGGTGTCCGCCAAGGTCTGAACAAAGGGATCGCTTTGGTATAAAGAAAGAAATGATTTTTTTTCCAAAATTGGTTGGGTAGGAATATTAGGGTGCAAAGTTATGAAATTGATTTTTAATCTGCTTCCTAAAAGCTTTTATGAAATTGTATCCTTTTAGGCTGAACCTAAGAGGCCTTAAAATGTTTAAGATAGAGTAGTTGAAAAATCGAATGGAAAAAACCAAAGAAACCTGGTTTCAAAGAATAGAAAATATGCATCCTTACCAGACCCTGCTTTATTTGGGCATGTTTGGTAGTGGCCTTATTTTTCTCTTTATGACAGTTGCATTTTTATCCTCAGATATCTCCATGATGGAAGGTGTAAAGTTTAAAATGCCAAAATCATTTATTTTGAGTTCTTTGATCATTTTGGTCTCCGGGTATACAGTGACCAAAATGATGCTACATTTCAAGGAGGACGACGTGACCAAACTCAAAAATAGCTTGCTTTTGACTTTTTTCCTTGGGATAATCTTCACGGGGTTACAGTTTATGGGATGGAAAGAACTCGGGGACATGGGAGTTGACTTCCGAGGATTGCCCAGTGGGAGTTTTTTATATGTATTGAGTGGTATTCATATTTTTCATTTGGTGGGTGCCATGACTTTTGCCATCATAATGGTGTATCAATATAGCAGAGTAGAAAAGGATGAAGTCAAACATTTGATTATGCTGACCAATCCCTTTGAAAAAATGCGTATCCAACTTTTTACCAGTTATTGGCATTTTATGGATATGATCTGGCTGATTCTCTTTTTGATTTTTGTACTTACCTTTTAGAAAATAAACCTAATTTCGGTCTTCGATTGAAAATTAACGACTAAACCAAATACAGATATGGCAGAAAACAAATATGAAATCAATATTGATCCTGATTGGATCAAGAAATACCTCGGCCGGATCATTTTGGGTTTTGTGGTGTTGGTGGCAGCGGTCACAAGCACCAAAACTGTAGGCCCGGAAGAAGAGGGGGTTGTCATTCAACTCGGCAAATACAATAGGACTGTTGAACCAGGACTAAGCTTTATTTTACCTTTTGGCTTCGAGTCCATGTACAAAATTCCTGTGCAACGTCAATTAAAGCAGGAATTTGGATTCCGCACAACCCAGGCTTCACAAAGAAGCGAATATTCCAGTGGAAATTATGGGGATGAAAGCATGATGCTTACAGGTGACCTCAACCTCACAGATGTGGAATGGGTGGTACAGTATAGAATTGTGGATTCCTATAGGTATCTATTCAGGGTCAGAAATGCTGAAAAGACCCTTAGGGATATGTCTGAAGCATCTATGAGAAAAATAGTAGGAGATAGGACAGTAAATGAAGTCCTTACAGTTGGGCGTCAGGAAGTAGCCTCAAGTGTGGAAGTTTTATTACAACAACTTTGTGATGAATATGAAAATGGAATACGCATTGACCAGGTAGTCTTACAGGATGTCAATCCTCCTGAACCGGTCAAACCTTCTTTCAATGCAGTAAATGAAGCCCAACAGGAAAGAGAAACACTCATCAATCAGGCTGAGGCAGAATACAATAGAGTGATCCCTAGAGCAAGAGGTGAGGCGCTTGAAACAGTGCAGTTGGCGGAGGCCTATGCCCTCAACCGGGTAAACAGAGCGAAAGGTGAATCAGACAGATTTAATTCTCTCTTTGAAGCCTATATCAAAGCGCCTGAGGTAACCAAGCAGAGAATTTACTTGGAAACAATGGAAAAAATATTGCCAAATATCGGTAACAAAATCATTGTCGATGAAAAAGGCAACAATGTGTTACCGTTGTTAAATATTGACAGAGCTAAAGCAATTAACCCATGAGAACGAAAAGAATAATTTTAATTAGTTTGGTTGCAATCACTGTTTTGGTTTTAACAAATACCATATATATACTTGATGAAACTCAACAAGCAATAGTCACCCAATTCGGAAGGCCTGTGGGTGACCCGAGGACCGAACCTGGATTGAATTTCAAAATTCCTTTTCTGAACAAAGTGCAGTTCTTCGACAAAAGATATCTGGAATGGGATGGGAATAAAAACCAAGTGCCTACCAAAGACAAGAAATTTATCTTTGTTGATACCTATGCGAGATGGGAAATCACCAATCCATTGCAGTTCTTTATCAGGTTAAGAGATGAGCGATCTGCCCAATCGAGATTGGATGACATATTGGATGGAGAAACCAGAAATGCAATAGCAAGCCATGATTTGTTGGACATTGTCAGGTCGACAAACAGAGACCCGGAAATCACCGAAGAGTTTATGGAGGAAATTGAAAGATTGGATGATATCTCAGTTGGTAGAGCAATAATCGAAAAAATAGTTTTGGAAAAAGCCAATGAAAGAACGGCTGACTTGGGAGTCCGGATTTTGGACTTTAAGTTCAAAAGGATGAATTATGTCGATGAGGTAAGGGACCGAGTCTATGACAGGATGATTTCTGAAAGAAACAGGATTGCAGATCAGTTCAGGTCCGAAGGTCAGGGTGAAGCAAGAAAAATCGAAGGTGATAAAGAAAGAGACCTTGCTGAAATCCAGTCTAATGCATTTAGAGAAGCAGAAGAAATCAAAGGACGTGCCGATGCCGAAGCCACGGATATCTATGCATCTGCATACAATAAAAACCGTACGTCGGTGGACCTTTACAAGTTCCTAAGGACCATGGAAAGTTTTGAGAAATCAATGGATGAAAATACCAGTATCATTTTATCTTCTGACAGTGAGTTTTTCAAATACCTTAAGAAACTAAACTAAGCAAAATCATCGGAATCCGATAATCAATAATATCCCTTGGGTTTTTTGGCAAAAAATGGATTTATTAATAAGATCTATCATTGCATCAACAATAAAACCCAAGGGATTCTTTGATTTCCAGAATTAAACAAGGTTTATCCAATAAACTTAATCTGACATGAAGATCAATATAGAGACTGTGGTTCAACAGGACTTCCTAAAAGTAAAAGAAGGTTTTAACCAAAGCTTGTTTACAAAACTGAGTCCTCCTTTTCCACCTGTAAAGTTGTTGCGCTTTGACGGATCCATAAAAGGTGATTTTGTTACACTTGAGCTCAATTTTATCTTTTTCAAACAAAAATGGACAAGTGAAATTGTAGCAGATAAGACTACGGATCAGGAATTTTATTTTATAGATAAAGGGGTAGAACTTCCGTTTTTTTTAAAAGAATGGCAGCACAAGCATCGAATTATCAAATCAGGTCAAGGTAGCATTATCAGAGATGAAATCACCTACAAAAGTGGTTTTTCTCTATTGACCCTGATGTTATATCCCGCACTCTTTCTTCAGTTTTTGTACAGAAAACCGATTTACAAGAAAATATTTAAGGGTTGATTTACCCTCATCTTTTTAAGTTTTCCTGAAGTTTAATTTATTCTTATTTTATGGGAGTATATGCATCTTTATATCTTGTCCAAATTTCATAAATTGGATTTCCTGTAGAACTTTGTCCAGAATGATGCCATTCTCCATCAATTACTTCAAAATCAAATTCCAAGCTTGCTCCGACTCTAGAATCATCCCTTGAGAAAAATGTGATGCTCTCTGTATATTTTCCGTTTTGGGCAGTATAGGTGCCTCCTCCGGTACCCATAAATTCCTTGGTTGCAGAGTTAAAGGCAATCCATTGGAATCTGCCACCACTTAAGATTTTCACAGTCCTTCTTGCACCGGGTGTACTTCTCGAAATTTCCCCATCTCTTTTTCTTCCTGTTATCACCCAGTTAGCTGTTAATTCATCTGTTCTATCTCCCACTTTTTCCCAAATCTCCACCAAAGTCTGACCCTGTACCTTTCCTGAAATAACCATTTTTTTATCTGCCAAATCCAATTTGAAAACAGTGGTTTCCCCAACCACCTCGGGTTTGATAGTAAAAAAATCCAACGTCTCCTGATAAGCATTGTCCTTTATGATAAATTCACCTCCACCTGCACTTACAAATTTATTTGTACCAACCTCTTTAGAGCCAAATGCAAAATAACCATCCTGAATAATTTTAATATATTCTACATCAGTCATGGGTTTACCGTTTTGATGCGTCATTTTCCATGCACCCTCCAGAGATTGTGCAACCAATAATCCCGGAAACAACATGATCAATAAGGCTATGATTTCTTTCATAATGTGTTATGTTTAATTTATATTCGAATTTAGCATTTTACAATTTCTAATGAAAACCTTTACATTAGGAACGAGCAAAGAACAGGTTCTACGGCTTATTCCCGACAAACAGATCAAAATAGTGCAACTTGGGTCAACAAAAGTTTGTGTGACTCGAGATGGCGAAAATTTTTTTGTCTTTGAAACACTGTGTCCACATAGGAAAGCTAATTTATCACAAGGATTCATTAATGGAATACAGGAAGTGATCTGTCATTTACATGAATACCGGTTTGATTTAAAAACCGGTAGCGTAACCTCCGGACAATGTCCTGACCTGACAATCTACCAATCTGAAATGAGCGAGGAGGGGCTAAAAATCAAAATTAATGTCTAATGCAACTTAGCTCCATTTGGGGCCTGATTGTCTGAAGTTGCGAGGATAATATCCCCCTTACCATTATCAAAACCGGTCACCAATACTTCAGACATAAAATCTGCAATTTGTCTTGGAGCAAAATTACACACACAAATTACCTGCTTCCCAATCAAGGTTTCAGATGTATAAAGATCCGTGATTTGTGCTGAGGACTTTTTGATGCCCAAACCACCTAAATCCACCCATAGCTTAAAAGCGGGTTTTCTTGCTTTTTCAAAATTTTCCACCCTTACAATAGTGCCAATCCTAATGTCTATTCTTTGAAAATCAATGAAGTCAATCGTTTGCATTGAGGAATTTATTTTATAACTTTGAAAACTTTGCTGAAAATATTCAGTTAAATCAATCAAACCTCGGAAATAAATGACAAATCCAATCAAAATTTCTTCAAAAGGCAGTAAAGTAGTACCATTTTTAATATTGTTTTGTCTTTTTTTGAGTTTTGCTTCATTTGCCCAAAACGAAAGGGATAGAAATACTCCTGAGCTGCCTAGGAACAGCGATTCCGCAAATCAGTTCGAAAGTCCTGAGTCATCAATATCAGAACAAAAATCTGAGAATTTTCAGAGACAATCAGTCTCTCCAACTATTGAAACTAAATCAGGTACAAATACCACCCAATTCAAAAAAGATAATGCTATCTATAAAATGGGTGGAGAGAAAGAAATCAAAAAAGAAGGAATGTCCACTTTGTCTTTTAACCTCTTCTTATATATCGTGGACAAATTCAAGGAAGATTAATGCAAATACCAATAAACCTCAAAAAAGAAAAAAAGAGCCTACGTAGGTTCTTTTTTTTTACTATTTGCTTTATGAATATCCTGAAATCTACAAAAATTCATCAAAACCAATTTTACCCGAAAATTCCAAAATCAATATCAAAATATATCCAATCCGCCTGCGGCAGGCAGGTATCAATTCATATCTGATATTTTAATTTAAATAATTGCAAGATTACAAACCTTCCAATTATACTTTCAATATCCCCAACTTCACTACAAAATCCCAAATCGCGATGCCCATCGTCACAGAAATATTGAGTGAATGCTTTGTCCCTAACTGGGGAATTTCGATGACGTGGTGACTGTTTTCGATCACTTCCTGTTCGACACCAAAAACCTCATTTCCAAAAACCATCGCATATTTGCCATTCACTTCAGGAACGAAGTTATCCAACATGATACTTTGATCCACCTGCTCAAAAGAACATATCTGATAACCTGAATCCTTTAATCGGTAGATAGCCTCTAAAGTAGTCGGTAGATATTCCCAACCCACCGATTCTGTAGCTCCCAAGGCCGTCTTCTGAATTTCTTTATGGGGAGGCGTTCCGGTTATACCACATAAATAAATTTTCTCGATCAAAAACGCATCCGAAGTGCGAAAAGCCGAACCTACATTGTTAAGGCTTCTAACATTATCCAAAACAATGACAATAGGCGATTTTTTGACATCTTTGAATTCCTTCACCGACAATCGACCGAGTTCTTCCATGTTTAATTTTCTCATGTAGTTTTGTTTCCCTTTTGATATATTTTAATTTCAGGCTTTCAATATTTTCAAAATTAACATAAAGAATTAATTCAGGGACAAAATGGCCAAAGCGAAGGATAAGGAAGTGAAAGAAACTCCCTTGATGAAACAATACAATGCCATCAAATCCAAACACCCCGGAGCTCTTTTATTGTTTCGGGTGGGTGATTTTTATGAGACTTTTGGACAGGATGCTATTGTTGCCTCCAAAATATTGGACATCGTACTGACCAAAAGAGCAAATGGGTCTGCTTCACATATAGAATTGGCCGGATTCCCGCACCACTCCCTTGACAACTATTTGCCCAAATTGGTTAGGGCAGGAAACAGAGTGGCCATTTGTGATCAATTGGAGGACCCAAAGGAAGTCAAAGGAATCGTCAAGAGAGGTGTAACGGAACTGGTCACACCAGGACTATCCTTCAATGACAATGTTCTGGATAAAAGAAAAAACAATTACCTAGCCTCCATTTATTTTGGAAAAGAAATTCTTGGGATTGCTTTCCTTGACCTTTCGACGGGGGAGTTTATGTGTGCAGAGGGAACACAACCCTATATAGAGAAACTACTTCAAAGCTTCAGCCCATCAGAGGTCATTTATTCCAAAGCCGTAAAATCAAGAGCTCAGGAAATGCTCAAAGATCAATACACAACTTTTCACTGTGAAGATTGGGTATTCCAATTTGACTACACCTATGAGAAGCTAAAGAATCATTTTGCCACCAATAACCTTAAAGGTTTTGCGATAGAAAATCTTGAGCATGGCATCGTGGCAGCAGGGGCTGTTTTGTATTACTTGGAAGAAACTGAACACAACGAGGTCAAACATATTTCCTCAATTTCCAGAATTGCCGAGGAAAAATTTGTCTGGTTGGATAAATTCACCATTCGCAATCTGGAGTTGGTCTATCCCCAGCAAGAGGGCGGAATACCTTTGATTCAAATCCTTGACCATACCGTCACCCCAATGGGTTCAAGGATGATGAGAAAATGGCTTGTACTTCCATTAAAAGAAAAGGAACCTATTGAGGAAAGGCTAAAAATTGTAGATTATTTCTATGAAGGAGAGGAAAATAGAGATGAGATCCATTCCCATCTTAAGCAAATTGGGGATCTGGAAAGGTTAATTTCCAAGGTGGCTGTAGGAAGGATCAACCCAAGGGAAATGAACCAATTGAAAAAAGCCCTCAAAAACACCATCCCAATCAAATCACTCTTGTCAAGTTCCAAAAGTGAATCTCTTAAAAAACTGGCTGATCAGATCAATTCCTGCGAATTTCTCCTGGATAAAATCAACCGTGAACTTCAAGAGGACGCGCCCATGCTAATTCATCAAGGGGGCATCATCAAATCAGGAGTAGATACAGACTTGGATGAGTACAGAGGCTTGGCAAATACCGGTAAAGATTTTTTGATCTCCATGCAACAAAGAGAAGTACAGCGTACCGGCATTACATCATTGAAAGTCGCATTCAATAAGGTCTTTGGATATTATCTTGAAGTCACCAATTCGCATAAAGATAAGGTTCCTCAAGAATGGATCAGAAAACAAACTTTGGTCAATGCAGAAAGATACATCACTCCGGAACTCAAGGAATATGAAGAAAAAATCCTGAATGCAGAAGAAAGGATGATAGCCATTGAGCAGAGATACTTCATGGCTTTGGTACAGGATGCTTCTGAGTATGTTGCCCAAATTCAACAAAATGCTAGGGTCTTAGCAACCATTGACTGTCTTATCTCTTTTGCTTGGGTAGCCAAAACAAACAACTATTGTAAACCAAAAATTGCGGATACCGATTCCCTTGAAATAAAAGACGGACGTCACCCTGTAGTGGAAAAACAACTTCCGATTGGTGAACCTTATGTGCCCAATGATATTTATTTGGACAATGAGAGCCAACAGATCATGATCATTACAGGACCCAACATGGCTGGTAAATCAGCTTTACTTAGACAGACTGCATTGATTGTTCTAATGGCTCAAATGGGCAGCTTTGTTCCTGCTTCCTATGCTAGAATTGGAATCATTGATAAGGTATTTACTAGGGTGGGCGCCTCGGATAACCTCGCCAAAGGGGAGTCAACATTTATGGTCGAAATGACCGAAACAGCCAGTATCCTTAACAACCTTTCGGACAGCAGCTTGGTATTAATGGACGAAATTGGAAGAGGTACCTCAACCTACGATGGAATATCCATCGCATGGTCCATTGTGGAGTACCTGCACAGCCACCCTAAATTCAGGGCAAAAACCCTGTTTGCAACCCATTATCATGAGCTCAACCAATTGGCTGATGATTTTCCTAAAATCAAAAATTTCAATGTATCGGTAAAGGAAGTAGGCAACAAGGTAATATTCCTTAGAAAATTAAAAGAAGGAGGAAGCGAACATAGCTTTGGTATCCATGTCGCCCAAATGGCCGGGATGCCCAACCCAATTGTCTTGAGGGCATCTGAAATTATGGGGCATTTGGAAAAAGACAAGGAAATGTCTCCTTCGAAAGAGAAAATGCGTGAAATGCCCAAAAACAATTACCAATTGAGCCTTTTTGACATAGATCCCAAATTCAAAGAAGCACAGGAAATGTTGGGCAGCATCGATATCAATACCATTTCACCGATAGAAGCATTGATCAAGCTTAATGAGATCAAGAAAAAGCTGGAAACATAGGGGATGTCAAATTGGAATTTCAATTTATTGCTGGGGGACTTTTTTTTGAAAAATGACCGATGACCGATGTCGGATGATGCCGAAAATTAAGATTTAAACAAATGGTCCTGTCAATTCTGGAGTATATTGTTATCGTTGTGAATACTAATAATAGTCCGTGTGCCCTTTAAAATAAAGTAATGTTCTGATAGTCAAGTATTGAAACTGTGACTGCATGATAATCCGAAAATTTTTGATAGCTGCTTTTTGCATATTTCAAAAACTGCTTTACCTTTGCACACACAAAAGACGGAGATGTAAGATTTTCGGCTTATATTAATGAAAAGCGAGCGTAGCTCATCCCCGGTAGCTATCGGGAGGTAGAGCACGACCGTAAAATTGAAATATTGTATGCGAGAGTAGCTCAGCTGGTAGAGCACGACCTTGCCAAGGTCGGGGTCGCGAGTTCGAATCTCGTCTCTCGCTCAAAAAGCCCTTGCAAAAGGGCTTTGTTGTTTCAAGGTAATATACTCTAGCAGTAGAGTAAGCCGGGATGGTGGAATAGGTAGACACGCAAGACTTAAAATCTTGTGGCTTCACGGCCGTGCGGGTTCGATTCCCGCTCCTGGTACAGAAAAGTCGCTCAAAAGGCGGCTTTTTTTGTTTTAATAACGATCTCTCAATTATTGAGTAACTACAAATTTGGAATAGGAAACATACAAGACTTAAAATCTTGTGCCTTCGCTGCCGTGCGGTCCGGTCTACCTCCAAATAGATTCGATTCCTGCTCCTAGTCAATAATTATTTTTCAAAAGCCTCCTTTTCAGATTATCTGAAAGTGATTTATTTCAATATTTTTGTCTTTAGTATGCATGAATTTTCAATGAAATACCTTGCAAATTTTGACTGAGTTTGCTAAAATTGCATAAGAGATAAAAGCCATGAGCACCTTAAAAAACCTGAAAAAACACCTCAAACGTGGAAACGTCTATCGTAGAGCCGATTTGGAGCAGTGGACAACTGCTGTTGACCGTCATCTAGGACAATTGGTAGAAGATGGGACTCTACAAAAATTGTCCCATGGACTATATTACTATCCCAAGGAAACGGTTTTTGGGCCGACTCCACCAGACGAAGCAATCCTTGTACGTAGTTTTTTAAAGGATGAAGACTTTTTGATTACCTCTCCTAATGCGTATAATAGTCTTGGGGTTGGTACCACGCAGCTTTACAACAAGCGGGTAGTTTATAATCATAAGCGACATGGAGAATTTGAATTGGGTGGTAGACGATTTTTCTTCCACGCCAAGCCAAAGTTTCCAAAGAAACTATCAGAAGAATTTCTTTTAGTGGATTTAATCAACAATCTTGATACGCTTGCTGAGGATAAAAATGAAGTCATGCATCAGGCGTTAGACAAAGCCAAATTAATGGAACCTAAAAAAATAAAGCGGACAATTTCAGAGTATGGAAACGTAAGGACAAAAAAATTGCTTTCATCAATATTTGAAAATGAACATACCGTCAAAATATTTACATCAAAGAAAGGACTTTGCTGATCTTTTAAGAATCCTCGAAGTTGAAACAGGAATTTTAGCCCAATTGATCGAAAAGGATTATTGGATCATGCATATTTTATTTGGTTTAAAAAAACAGGGATTTGAGTTTGAGCTCAAAGGTGGTACTTCTCTTTCTAAAGGCTATAAAATCATTCACCGATTTTCGGAGGATATTGATATCCATATCAAAGCGCCTGCACAGTTAGGGGTAAATGAAAACCCTAAAAACACGAAAGACAAGAGTGTACAATCAAGAAAATATTTTTACGATTGGCTGGCTATTAACATCAAAATTGACGGGGTTACCTCAATCAAAAGAGATCACACTTTTGATGATTTGGAACATTATCGAAGTGGTGGAATCAGGCTCTTTTTTGATACACACACCGAGCAAAATGCAGGGGTAAAAGAAGGGATTCTGCTTGAGGCCGGATTTGATACAATTACACCTAACAATAAGCTGACTATCAGTTCATGGGCATATGAAAAGGCATTTCTAAACCCTAGAGTTAAAATCATAGATAACAGAGCATTTGATATAGCCTGCTATCATCCTGGTTATACCTTCGTAGAGAAACTCCAAACTATTGCAACCAAATATAGGCAGGAACAAAATGGGGCTGAACCAAAAGCTAACTTAATGAGACAATATTATGATTTGGCCTGCCTCTTGCAAAACCCTGAAGTTTTGGGATTCATTGGTTCTGAGGCCTACTTTGACCACAAAGCAAAAAGGTTTCCAAAGCAGGATTTGGAAGTACCGATAACTGAAAACCAAGCTTTCTTGCTATCAGACCCTGGGCTCAGAGAAAAATTTAAAGCCCGTTACAAATCAACCTCCAAACTCTATTTCAAAGGACAGCCTGAATTCGAGGACTTAATGGCTCGAATATCTCAATATCTGGTAGATTTATAATATCAGATCATGATTGAAATTAACCTAAACTATCTAGAAAAATGGATTTGCAATTCAAGACATAACACATTAAAAGCTGAATTTAGTAAAACACTAAAAGCTAAACCTAATAATTCAACTAAATTGATGTTTTGTGGCTGATTAACCTTTTTTAATAACTTTAGTGATGGACCCCAAAGGCATACGCCAAAGGTCAAACTATTGGTGCTGAATTAATCCCATCCAAATCTGTAAGAAAAGAAAAAAAATCACGTCTTTTTGCATCATTTCTCCTTTTATAAAATGCTTCTTTGTAAGCCTTTTCAAATACTATATATTTCGGCATGAAAATAACCGTTTGGCTGCTCTTTCTTTTGGTTTCTCTTCCTACTTATGGACAAAACCGCATCGTCATTTTGGATAAAATTACTCAAAATACTATCCCTGGTGTCCTTGTAAAAATTAAGGGTCAGGATAATCAGGTTTCGAATTCTAATGGGGAAGTTGTTCTCAATTTAAATAATCCTACCCTACTCGTGTTTTCACATATTTCCTTTGAAAAACTTTCCGTTCAGCTCAATCCAAACGAGAACAAGACCATTGAGTTGATACCTAGTATCAGCTCCTTGAGTGAAGTGGTTGTATCAGGATTTGAATCCGAACGTCCTTTGGTGCATCAGGCTGGTGCCATTAGCAAAGTTTTGGAAAATGAATTGTACCGTTTTAATGAAAATTCTCTTCTGAGCGCATTCAATACCAAGCCCGGAATCAGGGTTGAAGAAAGAGCTCCTGCCAGTTACAGGATATCCATTAGAGGAAGTTCTCTAAGGTCACCTTTTGGGGTTCGGAATGTGAAGGTTTATTGGAATGACATTCCTTTTACATCTCCGGATGGTACCACAGCATTGAATATCCTAGACCTTTCCAACCTTCAGAATACAGAAATCATCAAGGGTCCGGCAGGAAGTATATTTGGTGCAGGAAACGGCGGTGTCATCAGCATGGAGAGTAGGAAAACAGTTTCTGAAAATTACCTTTCATCGGACATTGGTATCGGGGACTTTGGATTATTTAGGTATCGATTTGGAATAGACCAGAAAATCGGGGAAGGAGGAATCAATGCCTCCTACGTCCACCAAAAGTCAGAAGGCTATAGGGAACACAGTGCATTGGACAGAAAGGTGTTTCAGCTTGCTATGCATACTAAGCCTTCAACAAAACAAACTCTTTCCAGTCAAATTCTATATTCGGACCTTAATTATCAGATTCCTGGAGCGCTTAATGCCACACAGTTGGAAGAAGATAGGAGACAGGCAAGACCTGGTTCCGTCGGCCAAAATAGTTCTATTGCACAGAAAACACTTTATGGTACGCTCTCCCACCAAATAGATTTCAATGATAAATGGGCCAATACCACAGCCTTATATGTTAACACCACCGAATTTGAAAATCCATTTATCCTTGACTACAAAAAAGAAACTGCATTCAGTTATGGGGGAAGGTCAAAATTCTCGTACAATGACGAATGGGGACAATTTCCTGTACAGATAGTGGCAGGTGGTGAATATCAGTTTGGAAAAACTTTGGCCCAGAATTTTGGAAACAGACAGGGTCAGGCAGACACCATCAGGTTCAGTGATGACCTGATTACCACACAGGCATTTCTTTTTCAGCAATTGGAAATAGAATGGACTTCAAAAATCCTGATGACCTTGGGATTCAGCCAGAATTTTGGGAGATATGACATCATTAGAACCATAGATGCCGGACGTAACCAACCATCATCCAACAGAAGAAACTTCAATCCCATTGTGGTTCCAAGAATCGCAATGGTGTACAAACTGGATGACCATTCGGGAATTCACGGCAGCATAAGTTCCGGTTTTTCTCCCCCTACCATTGCCGAAGTCAGAACCAATGAGGGAAGCATCAATTTGGATCTGGAAGCGGAAAGAGGGATTAATTATGAAGCAGGATACCGAAGCCGCTTTGGTATTTTCAACCTGGACTTTACGGCCTTCTATTTTAAGCTGGATCAGACTATAACGACATTTACCAATGAACAGGGAGTGGTACTGTTTAGGAATGCAGGGGCTACTGATCAGAAAGGGATAGAAGTCAGTTTGGATTATGTCTTGTTCAGAAACCAAAACTCAGTGATTCAGGAAGTAAAGCTTAACCATGCCTTTACAGGTCATTACTTCAATTTTGCAGATTTCGAAAGTGGGGGAAATGATTTTTCCGGAAACCAACTGACCGGAGTTTCGCCAAATACCTCGGTTAATTTATTGGATATTAGAAGCAAATTGGGTTTTTACTTAAATTTCACCCATCAATATGTAGATGCAATACCCTTGAATGATGCGAATACTGTCTTTCAGGATTCGTATAATTTGGTTGGCAGCAGATTGGGTTGGAGAAATACCCTAGGCAGCCGTTGGGATGTGGAAGTATATGGAGGTGCGGATAATCTATTGGATGAAGTGTATAGCTTGGGAAATGATCTGAATGCTTTTGCCAACCGGTTTTTCCAACCTGCCCCAGGACGGAATTTTTATGGTGGGGTAAAGGTGGGTTTGAGATATTAGAATGTGGATATGTAGATTTCCTTTAACCTGATAAAATGCCGAATTCTTGTTATTAAGATACTGGTAGATATTTATAGATACTTGACCGATATGGTTTGAAAAAAAAATTAAATTGGGGATTGGTATAAAAAAAAATTGGGGATAAAAAATGAGTTTTTTTATTATCCCCTATGTTTTATCAAAAAACCGTGGAAAAATACTTTATCGTACTTTACAAATTTAACCCTTTCACTAATACCAAAAAATACCCTAAACAGGGTATTTTTTGTAGAATTTGGTTCTTTTTTTAGTGCTTTCCGATAAAAATTGGAAAAATTCTCAAATCCTCTTTATAGAATATCAGGCTAAAAAAAAATTCAATTCTGCGAAAGTTGATCCATGGTACTATGCACCTTCCATCTTTTTTCTTCCAAATCAAAATATACTTTGTCATCAGGAAATTCTATGAATTCCTCAGGAGCTGAATTTTGAATGTAATAGGGACTTAAATCCTCAGCTTTTACCATTTTATCAAACAGCATCAAGCCTTTTTCCTTCATTTCGGGAATTTCAAATTTCCAGGTCCTGAAGACCTCTTCATAATAAGTCAATTCTCCTGTTTCATTTCTTTTCATTTTCACCCCGACTGCCACTTTTTTCACTTTAATCGACGGAGCAATCCTGCTGGCCAGAAAATATTCGTAGTCACCATCTTTATGGTATGCTTCAATCTTAAAATCCAAAACCAGTTTGGAATAATACTCATCAAACTGTTCTTCAAATTTATTTTCATAGGTCCCCTTTTTAGGCAAATGCCCCAAATATCTAATTGTGGTATAGAGTATTTGACTTTGTTCTTTTTCTGTCAAGCTTCTTTCTGGAGAATATTTTGGTTTGCTTTCACAAGAAACCAAAGAAATCAGAATTACAACAAATAGAATTACGTATAGCTTCATGTTTATTTCCTTGCAAATAATTGTAAATAAAAAGGCTTGTCAAGATTGTTATCCTGACAAGCCTTTTAAAATTGGTTAAAGATTAATCTTGTGAATAATCTGTATTGATAGGGTTAAAATTAACCCAACCATCTGTCCAATCGGTAGCACCAAACGCTCCTACAAATGGAACAGTTTTGTCAAAGAAATCACCCAATTTAGCATTGGTAAAATCAGCACCAGTTGCTAATGTACCATTAGGCAAAAGGCTGAAATCAGGGTTATTAGGATATGTCAACAATGTATATCTAGCAAAAAAGTTTTCGGGTCTTAAACCATATCCTCTATAGAAATCTTCCCATGGTCCATCAGCAGCAGGAAGTGCCACAGTAGAATTTGAAGCTTCCCAAATTGATTTTACATCAGCAACATTTGCGCCACCACCTGACGCATAGTCTGTGTTAGGTACAATAAGAATATTGTTATCCAATACTCCCGTTCCATTTTGATATTGACCAGTTACTGACGCTGTATTGAATCTCAATCCAATTGGGAATCCAGTAATAACTGAGTTCATAATGGATAAAGCAGTTCTTCTTCTCAAATCTATGCCTTGTGCATTGTTTCCTGAAATTGATCTACCTACTCTATCTCTTGGTCCATAAATTGTAATGTTGGAGAATACACCAGTTGTATATGGCGTTACATCATTGTCATTAGGTCCGTTATCAGTCTCAAATCCATTTGACTGGGATTGATCTGCGAAGAATGGGTTTCTTACAGCAAGTCCAAACTGCACATTGCCTGAATAGCCATAATCTACATCAAAATCATCATCCCAAGTAGATACAGATACTAAGTATTTTCCATCAACATTACCACCAAACCACTCAAATCCATCATCACCACCATAGGATACTACCAAATGTTCCATAAAGGTTCCACTTCCAACACCACCCATAGTGATGGAATTTGTTTCATTGTTTGGGGTCAACTCAATACCAGCATATTCTACTCTCAGGTATTCATATTCACCTGAACTGTCACTATTATCAGTGCCTCCAAAAATCCTTACAGGATCTATTCCTTCAATAGCAGGATCTACTTGGTTGGTCGCTGCTCTTCCCAAAATCACCAATCCACCCCAATCACCTCGATCTCTTTCACCTGGATTTTGAGCAGAAGTCATCACAATGGGTTCAGCCTCTGTTCCTTTAGCAATCAATTTTCCACCTCTGTCTACAATGAGTGTTCCCCTAGTAGCTTTTTGTCCATAGAGAATAGTACCTGGATCAATAGTTACAGTCACACCATCTGGAACGAACACCTGACCGACAATTAGGTATTGCTTGTCATTTGTAAGTCTTCTTGTAGTTAAATTGCCCTGCAGCGTTTCAACATTGCTCACTTCCTCAAATACTGCAACAACTGCTTTGTCAGCATTCATGGTGAGGGATGCAGGATTGGTAGAACCCGTCAAATCACCTTCCCATCTTACAAAAGCCCATCCCGCAGCAGGAGTGGCAGTAACGGATACAGAAGCATTTTCAGCTTGAGTTCCTGAAGCAGGAGTAACAGTACCTCCTTGAGAGGGTAATGAAAGGGTTGACAGTGTATAACTCACTGTTGGAACTGGGTCTTCACCACAAGAGAAAAGGACTAAGACAAATGCTAAAGACAAGCTTAGCTTCATCAGATTGTTTAATTGTTTCATAGTTTTTGAATTAGTAATCATTTATTAAATTTAGTTATGTGTAGTTATTTGATTCGGTGATTCAAAGTCAGACTTAAAAGGGTTCCTTTTCTCCACAGATACATAGGGTCATCCACATCAGGAGATATTTTTTTGTCAAAATTGGAGTCCTGATAAAATCTGTACTGGTAATTCAACAAATCCTGAATACCAAACTTAACAGTGGTTTTTTCTCTCCAAGTTTTGCTGATTGTAAGGTCTACAGCGTGTCTTTCAAGTTCATAAATAGAAGGATTGTTGACGTTACCTGCTACAAAGATTCTAGGGCCTTGAACATTGTATGCCAAACTAGCCTGAAAATTACTGATGGGTTCGATATAGTACATGGCCGCATTAACCACGTAAGGTGACTGACCCTGTAGTGCCCGCCTGTTAGCTTCGAATGCCACATCTTCACCAAGAAATACCTCAGACCAAATCAATGAGGCATTGACATTAAATGAAAGGTTTTTGACAAATGGTGCTGAAGTCACTGTACTCAAAGCTTTTCTAGCTTCTATTTCAAGACCATACACTGTTGCATCATCTGCGTTGGCATAAGTGAATTGTAAGGTTTCCGTGATATTCTGCTGTACTTTCTCAATTGGATCTTTAAAAAACTTATAAAATGCTCCAATACTAAAAGTCTCTCCTTCGTTTGGATAGAACTCATAGCGAAGATCGATATTATCAATTCTTGCCATTTGAAGATCCGGATTGCCAAAAAATCCAGCAATAAATTCAAAGCTGTAATAAAGGAAAGGAGCAAACTCCCTGAATTCAGGCCTATTCAAGGTCTTACCATATCCGGCTCGGATCAAAGATCTTTTACTGAAATTATAATCAATATTAAATGATGGCAAAATGGCAAGTTCAACATTTTCAACATTTACTGGACCTGCGTCATTACCACTTGTAAGTTCCTGAATACTATATTCAGTTCTTACACCACCGGATAAATTAAAATCACCCACAGGGTAAACCCCTCCTGCATAGCCCGCAGCCACTAAAGTCGATGCATCATATTGATCATTTGGCCTTGTTCCTTCTTGGATCAACCATCCGTCTCCTTGACGATAATTCTCAGGAGCAAATGATTCATAAATGGGCTTTCTGATCAATTGCTCTCCTGCTTCCTGGTCATGAAATCCCGGGAAAAATGTAGTAATGTATCTGGCAGAAAAATCTCTCCATTTGTAATCAGCGAGATATCCCGCTCTGAAAATCTTTGGTCTGTCTTGTTCAACCCCTTTGAATTTTTTCTCAAAGTTTAAGCCATTGACTACTCCTTTTTCATTCATAAAGCCATAATACCTACCCAAATCTTGAGGACTTGAACTTGGAGGCGCAATGATCTGGAAACTACCTTCACCTTCCGGACTGAATCTTGTCCTCAATCTTCTAAAATCGGGTTCTTCATGATAAAGATAATTTCCTCCGATCACCCAATTCCATTTGGTCATTTCATCATTAAAAAGGTGGGTACCCTCCAATTGACCGGAATACAATCTTTTTGATTCATACCTGAATGAATAATCCTGAGCACCATCTGGCCTTTGGATAAAATCCTTACCTGTCCTGAAAACCGTTTCATTCATTCCACTTTGATTGAAAAGGTTCCTGAATTCTATCTTATGATTAGAATTTAACCTCAGCATCCAATTGGACATAAATCCAACTTCATTCATTTTGACATAGGTATTGTCAAAATATTCATCTCTTTTTTCAGTAGGTGTTCCCGGTTCAGGAAAAAAGTATCTATTTCTATCAGCTAAAAAATATTGGTAATTTTGTGACCATGAGACACTTGTTAAAGTTGATAGTCTTTTTCCTCCAATTCTCCAGTTTTTACCAAAGGCAAGTCCAACATTTGCATCAGGTGAAGCATTGGTGGAATCCATTCTGTAATTATTAGTCAAAGATTGTCCAGCATTTGCTCTTAGAATATTTCCAGAGCCGGATGTATTCAATTCTTCTGTTGTCGGAAATGTTGCTGGCAATCCTCTATTACTGTCAAATCCCAACCAATCTGTTTTTGATCCTTGGGTTTGACTGTATTGTCTGAAAGTAGTGTTCTGACGGTATCCTGTTCCCAAACCAATGTTGATAAAATCATCATCAGGGGAATTCTTGGTAAAGACCTTGATCATTCCACCAGCAAAATCACCTGGAACTTCTGGGGAAGCTGATTTATAAATCAACATCCTGTCAAGATTATCACTTGGTATCAGATCAAAGGAAAAAGTTCTTTTATCCACTTGGGTGGTCGGTGCAATGGAATTGTTGATCATCACCACGTTGTATCGATCATCCACACCACGAACCCTGACAAACTTATTGTCAACAATGCTCACTCCGGATACACGTTTCATTACCTGTGCGGCATTTCCATCTTGGGAAAGGCTGATTTGGTCAGCAGATATACCACTGACTACCTGAAGGGAATTTCTGATTTCAGAAACTATGGCAATGTTTGAACCTGTTTCCCTTGTGGCTATTACAACCACTTCATTTAAGTCATCCAGGTCTTCTTCCAATACAACATCAATTACTGTTGCTTTCTCTGAGACGACTAAGACATCTTCAAACCTAAGGGTTTTGTATGAAATAAAAGAGACGATGATATTGTACTTGCCAGGTTCCACTTTGGCAATATCAAAATCTCCATCAAGTCCGGTGGCCACGCCAAGCATGGTCCCTTCAATTCTAACATTGGCACCGATAATGGTTTCACCGGTTGTGCCATCAGTGACGACACCTCTAACACTTCCGGATTGAGCTCTTGCAAAGCCCAAGATAAAGAAGGAAAGAAGTGATAAGTAAATTAGTTTTTTCATTTTTTGTAAAATTTGTACAGCAGCAATTTTTAACTGCACAAAATTCAACAGTAAATGTTAATTGAGAGCGTTGTGAAAATTATCAATTCATTAATAAGAGGTGGAAAAAAAAAACAGTCATCACAATTTTTTAATATTGTAATGACTGTTTATCGTAAACAAAAAGGATTTATCCGAATATCAGTTTGTTTTTGAGCTATTTCAATGTTACGGATTTGTTAATAGGTATTTTCTCCAAAAACAGACGTACCAGATCTCGGGTACTGATATTGTCTGCTTCCGCCTCATAATTGAGGATCAAGCGGTGATTTAATACATCTTCAGCCACGGCTTTGATGTCTTCTGGCAAGACATAATCCCGACCATCCATAAAGGCCGCAGCACGAGAAGCCAAATGCAAATTGATACTTGCCCTAGGGGAAACACCAAACTGAATATACTTGGCTTCTTCTTTCATCCCGTACTTTTCAGGAGACCTTGTGGCAAAAACCAATTCAATGATATAGTTCTCCAAAGGCTCGGCGATTTTGACTTCGTTGATCTGATTGCGGATCGCAAAAATATCCTCTTTGGAAAGTACGGCATTGACTTCGGAACTGAAGGACATATTGGCCATACGGCGCATTACTTCCATTTCATCTGCCTTGGAAGGATAGTCGATATGTACTTTCATCATAAACCTATCCACCTGTGCTTCAGGCAAAGGATAAGTTCCCTCCTGATCCACTGGGTTTTGGGTTGCCAATACCAAGAATGGCTTGTCCAACTGAAACGTGGTTTCACCGATTGTCACTTGCTTTTCCTGCATGGCTTCCAAGAGCGCAGACTGTACTTTAGCAGGTGACCTGTTGACCTCATCAGCCAATATAATGTTGGCAAAAATAGGCCCCTTCTTCACCTCAAAACTTGCTTCCTGCTGATTGTAAATCATCGTTCCCACCAGATCAGAGGGCAACAAATCCGGGGTAAACTGAATTCTTTTGAAATCAAGGTGCAGTACCCTTGCCAGCGTGTTTACAGTCAATGTCTTTGCCAATCCGGGCACACCTTCTAAAAGCACGTGTCCATTGGTAAAAAGTCCGATCAATAACCTATTGACCATCCTATCCTGACCTACCACTACTTTTTTTACTTCTTCTATGACCTGTTGGATCTTGTCCTGATGCATGGAATATTTTTATTTAATTATGATGGAAATATGGTTGAAATAAATAGAAATAATATTCAAACAATCCCTATTTATTATTATTTATGCTTTTTGGTCAATTTCTAAAGTCTCAAATCTCACGTCTTGTGTCTAATGTCTCACATCTCATCCGCCACGGCGGACAAGTCATCTCATGTCTTATATCTTTTTAAAGGTGGCTAAATTATAACAAAATACCCTTTATCCCAATTTCTGATTTTGCTTATTGATGGATGGTTGGGATTGGGAGGTATTTACCTTTCTTTTTGTTCGGAAATCTTTAAAAACATTAAGAACAGAATTTTTACTTAATGCCTTTTAATTTTTGTGGTTTAATATTCAATAACCTATACAATTCGTCTTTTTCATATTCCCTAAATTCCCCCACTCCCAATCCCTCTATATTCAAGGATTCTATCGACCTCCTTACCAACCTCAAAGTGGGTAGTCCCACAGCAGCGGTCATCTTCCGTACTTGACGGTTTTTGCCTTCTATTAGCTTCAATTCTATCCAGGAATCCGGGACAGATTTTCTATACCTGATTGGTGGATTTCTTTCTGGCAATATTGGCTGTTCAACCAAATGCTTGGCAAAAGCCTTTTTGGTCCTGTATGTTTTACCATCAATATTGATATCAACTCCGGATTCCAATGATTGTATAGCCTTAGCATCAGGAATCCCTTCTACTTGGGCCAAATATGTCCTGATATGACGAAACTTGGGATCGAGCAAATGATGATTAAGGACTTTATCATCAGTTAATAACAACAAACCCTCCGAATCCTTATCCAACCTCCCTACAGGATAGACTTCTTTTGGAAAATCTCCAACATCCTTCAATGTACCCTTACCCCCTGAAAACTGGCTTAGAATACCAAATGGCTTGTACACAAGGAAATATCTGTGATTGGTCATTTTAGGGAAAATTGATTACTAATGTAACTTTTTCTTTATTCTAGGATTACTAAAGATCGATGACTGAAGAAATTTTAATATATAGCCTAAGATTAAACTTTTGATTTTAAAAATTAATGGAACCACAAAAGTGTCAAAAGTGAACAAAAGAAAGATTTGAATTGAATCTTTTGTTACCTATTGTTCCTTTTGTGGTTCCAAAAAAAACTCAACTACCACAACCTATGCAGTCAAAATGGCTGCCCACAGGTTTTACACCTTTCAATTGCATCTCCAAATTATGGATTCTGTCGCGGGCTTCCATATCCTGGAACATGTCCCCTGTAAGACTTGATTTTAGGTCTTCGATTTCCTGCTCAATGGCAGTTTTTTGTTCTGTTGTCATGACAAATGGATTAAGTTGTTAGCAAATGACAATATAAAAAAGTTCTTGAAAAAAATGGGTTTCCTTTTGCAGAGATTTAGGAATTTCCAATTCCTAGGAGATGAATAGTGTTGGAAGTCCAGAGTAGTCAGTCGCGGTTTTCAGTTGATAGTGTGTTCAATCGAAGTTTGTCGTGGTCAGAGTCATTAGGCAGTGTCAGTACACGGTATGTGTCATTAGTCAGTGGTCATTTGGAAGTTGTAGTCTGACAAAAACTACAATTCACCAAGCTCATTCACAAAAAAGTTCAAACCAATTAAAGTCTCGCATCTCACATCTCATTTCTAAAATCTAAAATCTTCATTATAAATCATGGGAACAATCCCGCTATTAATTTTGTCAATTAAAGAAGCCTTATTCGTTTATTTTTGACACAAAGAAAAAACCCATGGAAAAAGATACCCTTAAAACCCTCATTGAATTCAGAAAAACTTTGCACCAACACCCAGAGATTTCGGGGGAGGAAAGAGAAACTGCCAAAAGAGTTTTGACCTTTTTCAAAGACCTTAATCCAAGTAAAGTAATCCAAAAACTAGGAGGTCATGGTTTGGCTTTTATATATGAAGGAATAAAGGAAGGGCCTGTTTCTCTTTACCGTTGTGAATTGGACGGCCTGCCTATCAAAGAAGACAACAACATCAAGCATATCAGTACCATACCAGGTAAATCACATGTCTGCGGACATGATGGGCACATGGCCATCATCAGTGGCTTGGGCATCCATCTTTCCAAAAACCCTCCTTTAAAAGGCAAAGTGGTGCTGTTGTTCCAACCTGCTGAAGAAACAGGTGCGGGTGCTGAAGCTGTCCTCAAAGATCCAAAATTCAAGTCCATCAAACCTGATTATGCCTTTGCCCTCCACAACCTCCCCACATTTGACAGCAAGCAGATCATTCTAAAAAAAGGAGCTTTTGCAGCAGCTTCTGTAGGAATGACAGTTCATTTAAAAGGAAGAAACTCTCATTCGGCCCATCCTGAAGCTGGCAACAGTCCGGCTGAAGCTATGGCCAAAACGATTGTGGCATTGGAAAGACTTCCTGATGCCATGAAAAAATTCACTTTAGTAACGGTTATTCATGCCCAATTGGGTGAAATAGCCTTTGGTACTACTCCCGGTGAGGCTACTGTGAGGGCCACTTTAAGGGCACACGAAAATGAAACAAGGGATTTGTTGGTTTCTTATGCTGAAAAGCTTGTCAGACAAATTGCCAAAGAATACGGTCTCGAAGTTTCTTTTGAATATGTGGAAAGTTTTGCTGCCACCCACAATGATGAAGATGCTTGGAATTTTGGTAATGAAGCCGCAAAAAGGCTAAAGCTTAAAACAAAGCACATCCGTATACCTTTCAGATGGTCTGAGGATTTTGGCCTTTTTTCTTTACATACCAAAACCTTACTCTTTGGACTGGGATCAGGGAAAAAACAACCTCAATTACATGAACCTGACTTTGACTTCCCTGATGAACTTATCCCTGTTGGAGTGGATATGTTCAAAGAAATCATTCAGGACCTCCATAGATAAAGAATTATATCAAGCTACCATTTCTCTTTCCCTTGAGGAAAGGATGGGTTCAGCTATTTCTTCATTCCTACCTGCATTCTTTAAGAAAAGATAATGAGATTTCAATGCACTCATAAAGGTGTCATTCTCATTATAAGGCAGATCAAATTCATGGGCGGTCTCCTTCACAATATCTGAAATAGTAGGATAATGGATATGGCAGACTTTTGGAAACAGGTGATGCTCCACTTGAAAGTTCAATCCTCCGCACAAGAAAGCAGCAATTTTACTTTTTCTCGCAAAATTAGCAGTGGTTCTCATTTGATGTTCTGCCCATGATTCTTCTATATTCTCATTTTCTTTAAGAAGTGGCATATCAGTATCTTCTACCAAATGGGCAAGCTGAAATACCAAGCCTAAAACCAAACCTTCCGCGAAATTCATCACCAAAAAACCAATCGTAAATTGCCACCAAGTGATGTCCATTACGACCAACGGAATGACAATATAAATTCCATAATACATCAACTTGTAAAAGAACAGGTTGAAATACTCGATTTTCGGATGATTGTTGACATGTGATCCGATTTTCTTCTGAAAAAACTTCACGTAATCCTTTCTGAAAAACCAGGATAAGGAAGCTAGTGAATATAACGCAAATGCATAGATATGTTGAAACTTATGAAAAGGCTTCAAAGGCTCATCCTGAGACACCCTTACCATCCCCGGCGCTACATCCAAATCCCCATCATGCCCCACAATGTTGGTATATGTATGGTGAACTTTATTGTGGGTGATATTCCAAACATACACGTTTGCACCGATAAAATGGAAAATAAATCCAAGAGATTTATTGATCCAACCATGTTTGGAATAGGAACCATGTAATGCATCATGGCAGACATTAAAGCCTATAAATGCCATATTCATACCCAAAACAATAGCCAAAAAGAAATTGACATAAATTGGGAAAAGCTCCAAAATAATCACAAGATATAGGCCTATCCATGACCCAAGGTAAAGTACTGTTTTCCAAATCATTGCCGAATTGGCGTTTTTGGAAATATTATTTTCCTTGAAATATATGTCAACTCTGTTTTTGATGGTCACAAAAAACTGTGAATTCCCCTTGTCATTAAATTTGAGGGATTGGTTCATAACTAATAATTTTAATAGGTTAATTAATAAATCATCATAGGGTGGATTATGAAAAATAATTAGTTGGGGTGATTAATTTCGTTAGTTTTAGTCATAATATAAATGTGATAAAATTACACTTCAAATCCCAATTTATATGTAATTCATGTAATAATCAACCGTGAAAATGATATAAGAAAACCAAAACTCCAGTGAAAGCCGGTTTCTTTTGGTTTTTAATTTCCAATTTAACGTTTACCTCAGCCTTTATAGTTCCTCGGAGGTTGACCACGTTTTTTAAATTCGCACTCAATCTGACTTCGTTGTTGACTAAAACTGCCTGTGCAAATCGAAGGTTTTCAATCCCATAATTAACCATCATCTTGAGGTTATTGACATGGATGATCTGGTCCCAAAGATAAGGAACTAATGAGAGGGTAAGGTAACCATGGGCAATAGTATCTCCAAAGGATCCTTCAATTTTTGCCCTTTCAGGGTCCGTGTGGATCCATTGATGGTCAATGGTAGCATCGGCAAATTTATTGATCTGCTCTTGCGTGATTTGGTGGTATTCAGATACCCCCAATTCCCTTCCTATATATTTTTCAAAATCCTCGAAGCTTCCAATAGTAATTTGGCTCATAGGTATACTTAAAATTTAAGATTAAAGGTAATAAAAATATTCATTTAGGGTAAAATTCAGGATCAATCTATTTCCATAAGCTCTTTCTATATAAAAGACCATCTTCTTTTAATCCTAAAAATTTATGGATCAAATTGTTTTTATTTTCAACTAATCCGATAAATTTGAATTTTATCGCCCAAATCTTATGTTTCGAAAATTTTGCCTTTTAGCTAGTTATCTGGCTATTGCAGGAATCCCACATTTTTTATCAGCCCAAATTGAAGTTCCCACATTTTCTGTTTTGGAACGAAAAGATTTTATAGTTCTCAATCTGGACTATTCAGTCAATTACAAAAGTGAATACTCTTTATTGATACTGGACAAAAGGGGGTTAGATCATGCTACAATGAAAATGCCCCATGACAAATTAAACCAGATACAAAATTTTGAAGCTACCATCAAGAATCCTATTACAGGAAAGGTCATCAAAAAATACAGACTAAAAGACCTCAAAGAAATATCCTACATAAATAATATAAGTTTATTTGATGATACAAAATTAAAAATATTCGAACTGGAAGGCTATCAGACACCTATAATGATCGATATCCAAGTAGAGAGAAAAACCAATCACAATTTCTTAATTCAGTCATGGATACCTGTTAAAAATTACAACCAAAAACTTAAAAGTGCAAGTCTCGACGTTCAATATCCTTCATCTTTGGGTATAAGATATAAGGAAGAAAATATAGATTTCGAGCCAGAAGAGGTGAAAGTAGGTGAGCTTGTGATAAAAAAATGGTTACTTGAAAATATAGAGCCAGTTGGCCAAAAATCCGAGGAAGAAAATCCATATATCAGTATTGCTCCAAAAAAATTCGCTTTAGAAGGGTATTATTCCAACATGGAAAGCTGGGATGGATTTGGCAAATTCATTGGCCAATTGAATAAAGACAAAGACAAGCTTCCACAAGATTTTAAGATTAAGGTTCAGGAGATGATTTCAGGCAAAGATGAGCCTTATGAAAAGATATCTACACTTTACACCTATTTACAACAGAATTACCGCTACATCTCAATTTCTCTAGGCATTGGGGGATGGATGCCAATGGCAAGTGAGGATGTTATAGCCACCAAATATGGAGAGTGCAAAGCCTTGACTACCTTAATGAAAGGGATGCTCAATGAAGCAGGCATATCCTCCCAATATACTTTGGTATTTGGGGGTGACAATCCCCCTCTTATAGATCCGGAATTTCCGAGCAATCGCTTCAACCATGCTTTTTTGCGAGTCCCTTTGGAAAAGGACACATTATGGCTTGAATGCACTAATACTTATCTTCCTGCTGGATTTGCAGGATCATTTACAATGGACAGAGATGTATTGGTCATCACTGAAAATGGGGGATTTTTGGACAGAACGCCTAATTACAGAACACAAAAATTACATCACTACAAAAACCGCTATGAAATTGAAATGTTGGAAAGTGGTGATGCCAAGCTTAGAGGGCAAAATATTTATCAGGGATTTCCATCGGAGGATCTCATCTCCTTGAAAAAATACCGTTCGGGGTCTGACATCAAAAACTACCTGAACAAAAACATCGGTGGAACTGGTGTGATTATAATCGACTACGAGCTGGAAACTTCTCAAATCCGGGAAGTACCAATAGCCAAAGTTTCATACGAAGGTATTGTCCAGAGATATGGACAGCAGACTACCAAAAGGATTATTCTTCCTAGTCACTGGAAAAAGCTTAAAGAAGAAATGGTTAAAAGTGGTATTTTGTTATGGGAGGAGGAAATTTTAATTACGATTCCTACAGAAACGGAAATTGAGTCGGCACCAGATAGTATGCAGATAAAAAATGAATTTTTTTCATTTCAGGTAGATGTCCAATCGTCAGATAAAGGAATCACCATCCAAAACAAGTTGGAAGTAAATTTCCCCATTGACATCACCTATGAAGAAAAAGAAAGGTTGATCAGTGAAATTAATGAACATTTTCTTAAAAATATCATCCTTAAAAAAATCTGAATATATGAGAAATGCACATTTATTTTTAGCCATACTATTGTCATTTTTTATGTCAAAAAGCTTTGCCCAAAATTTTAAGTTTGGAAAATATTCTCCCCAAGAAATCGAATTGACAAGTGTGGATTTCGATCCCGATGCTGATGCTGTCGTTTTAGGAGAAACTTCCTCTAACCATTTTTTGAGAGGATTTCAGTATTCTGCAATCCATCGCCGAATTAAAGTCCTCAAAGAATCAGGAAAAGGAAGGGCAGTTGTTGGAATCAGGTATTACGGAAGTCAGAATATCCAGGACATCATCAAGCTGAATGCCCAAACCATAAACTGGGAAAATGGCACAGCAAAAATCGTCAAGCTAGGAAAAGAAGATTTTTTTACCGTCGTCCATGCAGATGGATGGAAGGAAGTCAGGTTTACCTTCAAAAATGTACAAGAGGGCTCTATTCTGGATTACTCCTATACTAAAGTCAATAAATCAATCAGGTTTTTGGAATCCTGGGTTTTCCATAATTCCATACCTACCATCAAGTCCTCATATATCATTAATATCCCTACTTATTTAAACTACAATTTTTTGGCGCAAGGAAACCAAACCATCCAATGTGATTTCAAGCAAGGTGACGGAATCTACAAATGGGAAGTCAGTAATCTCAGGTCAATCAGGGAAGAACCAATGATTTCCAATTACAATGATTACTTGGAAAAAATTAGTTTTCAATTGGCCGGATATGCATTTGCAAATTCTGGAACTTACGGTGGCGCAGTTGGATTTAAGGAAAGCTTTACTTCATGGCAGGAATTGGTACAATATATTACTGACTCCAATGACTACAGTCAATATTTAAAACCCAATTCTTCCTTGCTTGGCCAATTGAAATCCTTTATACCAAGCCAGGAAAGTGAAACCCAAAAAGCAAAGGATATCTACCAATATGTCACAGATAATTTTACTTTTACCGGCAAAACTTCCTTCTGGCCAAGTAAAAACCTCAAAGCTTTCTTGGAAAACAAACAGGGGGAAAGACAGGATATTAACCTGACATTACTTGCATACCTTAGATCAAACGGCATCACAGCTTACCCATTGTTGATAAGTAGCAAAGGCAATGGTCATTCAAATTTGGTAGATTCTCCTTTCATGGATCAGTTTGACCAACTGATTATATATGTTAATGCAGACAGTAAGGATTATTTTCTGGATGCAACCAATAAATCTATGCCTTTTGGTTACCTACCTTTGAATTTCCATGCGAACCAAGGGTTGATTATGCGGGAAAAAGACAGTGGCCTAATTCCCTTGCAGATGGCACACCGTTCAGGAATTGTACAGAGAGTGGATATTAAGTTTAATGAAGCCAATAACATGGTCTCTGAGTCTGTCGTTAGATTTATGGAGTATGATGCTATCACCTATTTGAACAAAAATCTCGCAGATCCAGAATCCATGAAAAGTGAAATTTTAGGAATAAATGCCAGTAAAATTGCTTCATTTGAGGTGGAAGAAAAAACTGAACCGAGAAAGCTAATTGAAACTAAATTCCAGATTTTGGAAAACAAAATTGATGAAGAAACTGTTTTTGTAAGCCCTTTCCATTTTGTCCGGTGGTCCGAAAACCCTTTCAAGGCAGAAGTCAGGACGTTCCCTGTAGATTTCGGTTTCATTTTCAATGACAACTACACCGCAATCATAGAAATACCGGAAGGCTATGAATTGGATGATTATCCTGAAAAAATAAATATTTCTATACCAGGGGGTAATGCCACATTCCTGTATAGTGTGACTATCTTAAACAATTCTGTAAACATAAATGTGTCCATTAACTTTAAGAATCAGTTAGTCTCCCCCGTAATATATCCTGATCTGAAATATTTCATGGAAATAATTACCGGAAAATTGAAGGAACCAGTTGTATTTAAGAAGGCTTCTCTGCCATGAAAGGAAATTTAAATGAAACCTTTATCTTGATTGGATTTCATTTTTCTTCAATTGAAATAGACAGGAGGGTCGGTTTTTATTGATAGATATTTCCGCATATTTTGCATAGAAATCAGAAGCATGAAAAGTAATTCAACATCTTTGAAATACATCCACGGTTACACACTTGATGAACAAGAAAGGCTCCGTGAACAGGCATTGGTCATCGAAAGGCCCATTTATGACTTTATAGATTTTTCTGAGGTAAATGAATTGCTGGAAATTGGCAGTGGTGTTGGTGCACAAACTGAAATACTGCTGAGAAGATTTCCCCATCTCCATATCACAGGTGTCGAATATGAATCCAGACAGATCAAGAAGGCCCTGGAAAACATGTCCAAACTAGGATATGATGAAAGAAAAGTGACATTTGTGCAACAGGATGCAAAAAACCTACATTTGGATAAGCAATATGATGCGGCATTTATTTGTTGGGTATTGGAACATGTTTCGGAGCCTGTGAGCGTTTTATTCAGCATGAAGCCATATCTAAAACACAATGCCAAAGTTTCTATCACAGAAGTATTTAACACTACCTTTTACACTTATCCGGTAAAAATGGAAGTGATGGAATATTGGAGAATCTATAATGAATATCAGGTACAGATTGGTGGAGATCCTCAAGTAGGCGTACGATTGGGTGACTTATTGGAGGAGGCAGGATACAGAAACATTGACTTGCGCTCGGGAGGATTCCATTTGGACAGCCGGCAGCCGGAAGAAAAAAGAACGGTATTCAATTATTGGAAAAACCTGATGAGCAGCGGAGCACCTTCTTTATTGGAAGAAGGGCTGATTACAGAAAAACAGCTCATAGAAATGCAACATGCCATGGATGAATTACGGGATATGCCACATGCTGTATTTTATTACCGATTCATACAAGCCACCGCTTACGCATAATCATAATATATATGTACGCAATGATGCCGGTAAAATTCCAATTCAATATAATTCTTGCCAGGAGATTGAAATGTATGCTACATCGGTCTTCCGACTTCCGTCTTCCGTCTGGTCTGTAGTAGAATATTGGGTTTCTGGCAAAGAAGCGGATAACTATTTAAAATAATATGAAAATATTTAGATTTCTATTAAGGCTAGTTTTCAAAATCATTATCTGGTTTTTTATTCTAAGCATTGGCTTTACAGTACTATACAGGTTTTTGCCGGTTCCAATTACCCCATTGATGGTGATCAGACTTTGGGAACAAGCTTTTGATAAAGAAAAAGAAATGAGGCTTTACAAGGATTGGGTTTCGATTTCCAAAATCTCAAAAAATGTCCCCCAAGCTGTGATAGGTGCCGAGGATCAAAAGTTTATGGACCACAATGGATTTGACTTGGAAGCCATTAAGACCGCATGGGAAAACAACCAAAAAGGCAAAAGAGTCAAAGGAGGGAGCACCATCACGCAACAGACCGCTAAAAATGTTTTTCTAAGCCCTTCCAGAAATTTGATCAGGAAAGGGCTTGAGGCCTATTTCACCTTCTTGATCGAACTGATATGGAGTAAGGAAAGAATCATGGAGGTCTATCTCAATGTCATAGAAATGGGAGAGGGAATTTATGGGATTGAAGCGGCGGCACAATCCTATTTCAAAAAATCTGCATCCAAACTTTCCCGGCAGGAAGCTGCACTGATTGCAGCAGTACTTCCCAATCCACGCAGATGGAACCCTGCCAGACCAACGGCTTACATATCCGGAAGACAGGCATGGATACTTAGACAAATGAACAACTTAGAGCCTGTAGGGATTGGGATTTAAATCAACTTCAATACCTCCTCCAAATACTCCCTTGTATTTGAAAGCCTTGGTACTTTGTTCTGTCCTCCGAGTTTGCCCTTTCCCCTTAGCCATTTTTCAAAAATCCCTACCTCCACAAAATGGATCTTGGGAGCTGTCAGGGCCATGTCCTTGTATCTCTTGGCATCATAGTCTGAATTGATTTCCCTTAAAGAACTGTCCAGTATTTGGATGAATTGTTCCCGATCCGAAGGCATTTTTTTAAATTCAATGACCCATTCATGTGCTCCTTTACTTTTGGAATCACCAAAATAAACCGGTGCTGCTGTGAAATTTGT
>NZ_JBGSXS010000039.1:0-5373 GCF_041751335.1 Aquiflexum sp. | reverse complement strand
ATGTCCGCACATACCCATTATATGAAGCAGACATTTTTTGGAAAAGAAGACGGCTATAATCAGCCAAAGGCACACCACCACTACAATATAGGCACACCTTCGGGAGATTGGTACAGCGGAAAAATACTTGCTGACGGCACACCTGAATCCACCATGAGGGACGGTTCACCAAAAGGTTATCTGTTTTTGGAAATCAATAATGCTGATTTCAAGGTCCGTTACAAAGCAGCCGGAAAACCCGACACCCACCAAATGGAGATCTTTGCCCCTAAAGTTTTGGCAAAGGATGTTCGCACCAGTTCCGGTATTGTGGTCAACTTCTTTACAGGTTCAGCCGACGACAAAGTGCGGTACCGGATCAATCAAGGAGAATGGAAAAACATGACCCAAATAGAAAGTTATGATCCCACTTATTTGCTGAAAGTATATGAATGGGACACTACAGAGGCAGTCATGCCCGGCAGAAGACCATCGAACCCTGCCATCACCGACCACCTATGGAGAGCTCCTATCTCCTCCAACATGGAAGTGGGTGAACATACCATAGAAGTAGAAGCCACAGATATATTTGGGCAGGTTCACAAGGGTAGCCGGGTTTTTAAGGTGTTGCAGGCAAATTGATAGATCTGTAATTCTGTAATGATGACATATTCATAAATTAGATATTGGTGGATATTTGTTGGATATTAAGATATAGTTCACCGTGCCAGCGGTGGTGGAGCATATTGATTTCCAATTCAATCATTTAATCTATAAGTTATTGAAAGTATGGTGATAAATAAAAACGAAAAGGAATCACCCTATAGGACATTTGTATTATATTTACAGACAAAAGTCTAAATAAAGAATTCATGGCAAGTGTAGTAATCTCCAAATTAGAATCTAAACTGGATAAAGAAGTTTCCTCCTTATTGAAAAAATCGAGGTTGAAGGGCTTTTCATTTGATGAGGAAAAAGAGATTACCTATGCTGACTTCCTTTCAGACAAGATGCTGATCATTGCGGCAATAAGGACAGGAATCCCCTATTCATTTTTTGATTTAGTCCAAGACTATACACCGTTTTCAGAAAGTGACTGGGCAAATTTTCTGGACATTTCCACTAAATCCCTGCAACGTTACAAAGCTTCTGAATCCCATCATTTCAAGCCCATACATTCAGAAAAAATAATCGAAATGGCAGAAGTGACGAAAATGGGGCTTGATGTTTTTGGAAACATTGAAAAATTAAAACTCTGGCTCAACACGCCAAGCTATGCCCTTGGCAACCTGAAGCCCATAGACCTTTTGAAAGATTCTTACGGCAAGGAGTTGGTCATGAGCGAACTGGTCAGAATCAATCACGGGATTCTTGTATAAATGGAGGTATTCAGACTTTCAAGAGCCCCATATGCCCATTCACTTTCCGGAAAAGGTGCCGCCATCAAGGGTGCCAGATGGAATTCTGTAGGATTGGAACTGATCTATACTGCCCAAAACAGATCATTGGCCATGGCTGAAGTTGCGGTTCATTTCAGCCTGGCCACCTTGCCTGATGACTATATGATGGTAAGCATATCTATTCCTGATCATATTGAAATAGGTCTTATTCATGAAGACGAACTGCCTTCTGATTGGAACGCTTTCCCCCACCCTACAACCACACAAAGGATAGGCGACGAGTTTGTGTTTCAGAACAGGTATTGTGCCATAATGGTCCCCTCTGCCGTAACCAAAGGAGATTACAATATCCTGATCAATCCCAATCACAGGGAATTTGGAAGCATTGAAATCCTAAAGGTCGAGAAGTTCCCTTTTGTTAAAAGGATATTCAGGTAAGACGCTATGACTATTTCGAATTTTAAACGTGATCAATTGATATTGGTGGATATTCGATATTAGGATACTTGAGCGCCGTACCTGCTGACAGGGGTAAGGCGTATTGTTTTGGAACCACAAAAGAAACAACAGGAAACAAAAGAACTGAAATAGTTTGCAAACCACTACTGAACATAACGTTGATCATTTTCTTTTGTAATCTTTTGTCTCTTTTGTGGTTCAATTAAATAACCTTCAGAATGCTATAATTACCAAGTATATTTTCAAAGCTTTGATTTGTCGGTGTCCCAATATCGAAATCATGAGAAAGCAAGGGAACCTGTCACCCACTGTCTGAGAAGTTTCAAATCCTGAAAAAACGAATTACTTCTTCCTCTTTGTTATTCAAAATATGTTTAAATTATAAACATAAATTTGTTTATTATATTAACATATTGTCATGGAAAGGAAGAGGAGCATTGTCCATATGGACCTGGATTCATTTTTTGTGTCGGTGGAGCGGCTGTTTGACAGCAGGCTGAACGGAAAGCCTATACTCATCGGTGGATCGGGAGATCGGGGAGTCGTGGCTTCCTGTAGCTACGAGGCTAGGAAGTTTGGTGTGCATTCTGCCATGCCCATGCGTACGGCACGACAGCTGTGTCCTGAGGCATTGATCATCCGGGGGGATTTTGAAAAGTACAGCCAAAAATCCCATGAGATCACCGAGATCATCCGGGAAGATGTGCCACTCTTCGAAAAATCCTCCATCGACGAATTCTACATCGACTACACGGGAATGGACCGGTTTTTTGGTTGCTTTAAGATGGCGCAAGAACTCCGTCAAAGGATCATAAAGGAAAGCGGACTGCCGATTTCACTGGGATTGTCCGAAAACAAAACCGTCTCCAAAGTCGCTACCGGTGAAGCCAAGCCCGACAATGAAAAGGAAATCCCTTATGGGATGGAGAAGCCTTTTCTCGCTCCCCTATCCGTCCGCAAGATTCCCATGATCGGGGAAAAGACTTCGCATACCCTGTACAATATGGGAGTGAAAACCGTACGCACCCTACAGGTGATGCCCGCCGAACTGTTGGAAGCCACCTTCGGTAAAAACGGATTGATCATCTGGGAAAAAGCAAACGGCATAGACCGATCACTCGTGACACCCTATTCCGAAGCCAAGTCTATTTCCTCGGAAAACACCTTCGAACAGGATACGATAGATGTCAAGATGCTCGAAGCCCACCTCATCGCCATGACCGAGCAGATTACAACGAAGCTGCGCCAAAAACAGCAACTGACCGCCTGCGTGAGTGTGAAGATCCGGTATTCGGATTTTGATACACATACCGTACAGCAGCGGATATCCTATACTTCGGCGGACCATACACTGATACCGATTGTGAAAGAATTGTTCCGAAAGCTCTACAACCGCCGCATGCTGATCCGTCTGATCGGGGTACGCTTCAGTCACCTTGTCAATGGCAATTACCAGATCAACCTCTTTGAAGATACCCAAGAGCAAATCAAGCTTTACCAGGCACTCGACCGCCTCAATACCAGGTATGGCGACAAAACCGTTTGCCGCGCCATCGGCATGGCCGTAGGTAGAAGGAGGTTCAATCCATTTAATGGAGTGGCGCTATGAGAAAATACTTATCCAAAATTCTGCTGCTAAGTAATTAACTTAAACTCTTATGAATTTAGATATTCATAGATACTGATTGATATTGGTTAGAAAACAATCATACAATCTTATAAATACTTTTACTGATAGAATTGCATACCATCTGAAAAAAAGTAACGGATACTACTCCAAAGACAATCCCAATTTCTGAAGAATCCCCTCTTCCTTCATGATACTTTCGATGTCCTCTACAGTCTTGGGAACAAAGGCACTCAGGTTTTTGTGACCGTCTTGGGTAATCAGGATATTATCCTCTATTCTCACTCCGATTTTCCACCATTTGGGATCGGTATTGCTGCCTTCGGGAATATAGATTCCTGGTTCCACGGTCAGGACCATTCCAGGTTCAAGTTTGCCGTATCCACCCCTATCATGTACATCCAATCCCAAATGATGTCCAATACCATGTGGAAAATATGGATGTTTTTCTCCGGGCTTTACCAGTCCTAATGCAATCAATCCTTCATCTATCACTTTTCTTGCTGCCTCCCCTACTTTCTGATAATCAGAACCGGGATAGCACGCTTCTATTCCCGCTTCCAATGCTTTCAATACGATTTCATAGATAGCTTTTTCTTCAGGGGAAAATACTCCTTTCACAGGGACTGTCCGCGTAATGTCACCAGAATATCCTTTGTATTCCGCTCCTATATCCATCAAAACCAATCCTTCTTGCAGATTTTCGACGTTATTTTCCACATAATGCAGTATGGTTGAATTATTGCCAGAACCAACGATAGACCCGTAGCCCACATCTTCGGCACCCATGGCTTTGTGTACAAACTCATGTACACCCTGAATTGCCCTTTCCGACACTCCGGGCTGAATGGACTTAAATGATTCTATATGCCCTTTGCCCGAAATCATAACTGCCTTTTCCAAGACTACCATTTCCTCCGGCGTCTTCACCACTCTCAGTTTACCCATAATCTGATTCAAAGCTGTATTGGATGGCACTTCTTTGGACAGACTCATTCCCTTCAACTTCACAATCATTTCATTCAGAGCCGCATTGTGGCTTCCTCCCTCAATCGTCCCCATATCAAATGACAGCAAAGGCCCCAAGCTACCCCAATCAATATTTGGGGATTTCATAAATTCCGAATTGACATAGGCATTTTCAAAACCCAATTTTTCTTTGACACCTTCCACACCCAATCTTACGCCATCCCATTGCTCCTTTTTTGGGTCTCGGGGCTGTACGTAAATGATCTCACTTACCTTTTTCCCTTCAATCGTCTGTGGGTTTTTGAAAATGATCAATGCTGCATTGGGTTCCCTAAACCCTGTCAGGTAATAAAAATCAGAATTGGGACGGTAGGTGAATTCGGTATCATTAGACCTGTTTTTGACAGGATTATTGAATATCACGGCAACCCCATTTTCCGGTAAAAGCTCCCGGAAAGCCTGTCTCCTTCCATGATGGAAAGTTGCATTCAGTCCATCTTCAAAATAGGATTGGGCTTGAATATCGACGGATATGCCCAAAAGGATGATGAAAGTAAAAAGGAAATATTTCTGAAAACCTGATTTCATAGCTGTTTTTGTTTGAAATTGAAATATACAATCAGTTTTCAAAACTCAATTGCCAATCATCAATTTTTGATCAGTATCCCTCTATTGGAATGGCCATTTAACAATATGTTAAAATGGATGCAAATATGAATCCTTATATTTGCCACATTCCAAACAGTCCAGAGACATAATGAAAAGATTGATCATGATTTTGTTGGCAACCGCGATGGTTTCCAGTGCCTTTTCGCAAAGTATTAAAGCCGATGCACCCAAAAAACCAAAACTAGTCGTAGGTATCGTCATCGATCAGATGAGGCAGGAGTATTTTTACAAGTTTCAAGACAGATATACTGAGGGTGGATTTAAGAGGCT
>NZ_JBGSXS010000038.1:0-14795 GCF_041751335.1 Aquiflexum sp. | reverse complement strand
ATTCACTTCTGATAATTACTTCCCGATACAAAACTTACTAAAAATATTCGCCAACAAATCATCCGTTGTAATCTCCCCTGTAATCTCCCCAAGATAATGCAAAGACCTCCTGATATCCATGGCCAGAAAATCGTTCGTAATCTGATTGTCCAATCCTGAAAGTACATCCAATAATGACTGACGGGTTTTGACCAGGGAATCGTAGTGTCGGATATTGGTGACGATGGTGTTTCCGGTGCGGAATTTGTCGAGGTTGACCAGTTCCATTATCCGGTTTTTGAGGAGATCAAGGTTTTCTTTTTGTCCCGCTGAAATAAAAATAGTATCAGGATGTTTTTCTTTTAAATCACTGATAAACAATGACCCAGCCTTATCGATCTTATTGGCTACTTTAAGGAAAGGAACGCCAAGGTTTTCCAGTTTATTGATATCCCGACTGATCTCGACCATGTCTGTGTCACCCAAATCAAAAAGATAAAGAATCAGAGATGCGGTCTTCATCTTCTCTTGGGTTCGGCTGACCCCAATGGCTTCGATAGTATCAGTGGTCTCCCTCAAACCTGCAGTATCGATAAACCTAAAAATCACTCCACCAATATTGATCTCATCTTCTATAAAATCACGGGTCGTTCCGGCAATTTCGGAGACGATGGCTTTTTCCTCATTCAAGAGGGCATTGAGTAGGGTGGACTTGCCGGCATTGGGTTTTCCTGCGATGACGGTTGGTACCCCGTTTTTGATCACATTGCCCAAGTCAAAGCTCAAGATCAATTGCTCTACTTCACGTAGTAACTTCTCCACCAATACCCTGAGGTCATTTCTGCTGGCAAATTCCACATCTTCCTCACCAAAATCCAGTTCCAGTTCGATCATGGAGGCAAAGTGTATCAATTCGCCACGAAGCTTGGAAATTTCTCCACTAAACCCGCCCCGCATCTGATTGATAGCAGCCTGATGGGAAGTTTCGGAATCTGAATGAATTAGGTCTGCAACTGCCTCTGCTTGGGCAAGGTCAAATTGACCGTTAAGGAAAGCCCTTTGGGTAAACTCTCCCGGTTTGGCAGGTCTTGCACCTTTTCGGATCAAGAGTTTGATGACCTGATTGACGATGTATGAGGAACCATGGGTGGAAATTTCCACCACATTTTCTTTGGTAAAGGATTTTGGGGCAATAAAAATAGAAACAAGGACTTCGTCTATAATTCTATTCACATCTCGGATGGTACCAAAGTGTATGGTATGGGATTTTTGTGTTTCGAGATTTTTCCCTTTGAAAACTTCATTGGTAATCTTAATGGCATTTTTACCTGACAGCCTGATAACAGCAATGGCACCGACTCCCTGTGGGGTAGCCAATGCCACTATGGTATCTTCTTTTTCGTGAAGGGAAAAGGACATAAATTATTTTGAGAATTTACCGACCAAGCCACTTAGGCCTTCCAGAAATGGGTCGGGCAATCTGTAACCGGGTAATTGTGTGATGTTTTCCATGGCAGCATCCATGATGATAAAGTTAGGGTAGGAGGTGACCCTCATCGCCCGGGCCATGGTAGCCTCGGTATATTCTTTGCCTTTGAATTGGAAAGTCTTCTTGGTGCTTTCGGCATTCATTTTTACCGCATAGAAATTGGTGTTGATGTATTCAATCACTTTAGGATCGGAGAAAGTATCTTTGTCCATCTTTTTGCACCAACCGCACCAATCTGTATAGACATCCACAAACACCATTTTTGGACTTTCATTAGCCTTGGCAGCCGCTTCCTCGAAAGTCAGCCAATTAATTTTATCCTGCGCCAAGCTGAGTTGAAAACTCATAAGGGTGATAAGCATTGCGCCAAATAACTTTTTCATAGTATCTGATTTTTTAATATTCAAATTTAACGAGTTGTTTTGATTTGTAGTTCAATTGGTGGGAAAAGACGTGAGATTTGAGACATAAGACATAAGAAGCGAGAAACGAGAGCCGAGAAACGAGAAGTGAGATGCGAGAAAAAAATCTTGCTTCTTGAGGGGGGAGGGGATCAAGAAGCTGGATTTTACTCTAACTCTTTCTTTGTACTTGGTACATTGTACCTCCTTTTATTCCTAGTCCGCCCCAACATCGGTCATCTGTCATCGGACATCGGACATAATCCTTCCCAAATCTACAATCTAAAATCTACCCTCAATCCTTCATCCTTCCAACCTTCACTGCATCACCAATATGTTGCCCGCCACATCCTTGGACATGAAGATGGATTTTTTGTTGTCTACGAGGATTTCGATGGAACCGTCAAATTCTACCATGTCTGTGATTTTGATCCTGGCCCCGATATAGGCACCGACTTTGTCAAGGTACCTCAAGAAGGCAGCGCTGCTGTCTTTGACGGCGACTATTTGACCAGTGGCATGGAGGTCAAGTTCATTGAGAGGTAATCTTGGGCGGGAGCGGACATCACCATATTCATCCGGGATAGGGTCACCGTGAGGATCAAATTTGGGGAAGCCTAAGTACTCATCCAACCTCTGGATCAGGATCCTTGATTTGATATGTTCGAGTTCATCGGCTACCTCATGGACTTCGTCCCAGGAGAATTTCAGTTTCTCCACCAAAAACACTTCCCATAATCGATGTTTTCTGATGGTTTGGAGTGCCAGTTTTTTACCTGCTTCTGTGATATGGACCCCATAATATTTACGGTATTCGATCACGGCTTTGTCACCCAATTTCCGTAACATGTCAGAGACGGAGGCAGGTTTGGTTTTCATTTCACCGGAAATGTCATTGGTGGAAACGCCTTTTTTCCCACCCTCCGAGAGGTGATATATGGCTTTCAGGTAATTTTCTTCAGCGTAGGTGAGGGGATTCATATCTTATCTTTTCAATGGCAAATATAGAAATTTAGGTTATACTAAAAAATAATTTCATAGAGACTAAAAGACCTGTGGATAACTCAATTTGAATTGTGATCTGGTTTTTAGGTTTGTCTAAAATAAAGATTAGTCATGCATTAATAATATCTCAATTAATTGTTTGTCAAATTCTTATATCAAAAACTATTACTTTAAATCAGGTAGATGGAAGCAGTTATTAGAGTTTTCTTGTTGGCCAATTCAGTTTCCTAAAGGGTATGGTGGTGGATAACTTTTATTTTGGATAATGAAGGGGGAGAGCTTGTAAACCGAAAGGCTGGATAGATTTCTCTCTACGTTCGAAATGCCAAGAAGAAGCAAACGACACATTTGATTCTGAAAAAGTATTCTAAAGTATTAAATATTGCCTTGGCTTCTCGAGGCTTCGCCAACGTGAGTGTTCCACTCATAATAGTCTCAAATAAATTCAAGTGCTTAATTTGAAACCAACTTATCAATCATCTTCAAAAAATCCTCTTCCTGACTTTTCCATAATACCTCTTGTCCAGGTATTACAGTATAATATTGTTGCTTTAAAAAAGTCTGAAAATTTTCCTTTGCATTTGAAAGGTCCTTAAAATTGACTTCCATTCCTGCCGGATAAGGGTCAGACAGTGATTTCCATTTTGGATTGGGAGAGAATAGGCAGGGTTTTAAAAGGGCAAAACATTCAAACAGCTTACTGGGGATTTTGGGCTGGATGCTGGATATTTGGTAATATGGCATCAATATGATATCGGCATGATGATAGGCTTTTAAAATATCTGAATATGGTATTGGAAAGGGGCTGGATTCACCAGTAATGGCAGGGTGGCCCATCTTGTTTTCTATCTGATACTGATATTCAGGTAGGGTAGCATGCCCAATGATATGAAGAGTGGTTTCAGGATAAACCTCATTAATCTTTTTGAACCATTCAATCCCTTCTAAAACCCCATAGACCTTCGTCAATGTGCCTGAAATCAGAAACCGGTATTGGTGACCGATAACATTATAAATGGGAGCAATAGGACAATTATTTCCGAAGAATTTGTTTTCTAAAACAGTAAAAGGTTTGAATTCCGAAAACTCATCTTGGTAACAAGATTCCGCAAAAAAGTAATGGTCTATAAACGGCTTTGAACTAAATTCAATAATATTTACCAATAACTGGGCAAGGGTTTTTTTGATGCCTGATTGGGTTTTGTTTTCTTGGAGATTCAATAAATGATTTTCCTGAATGTCATAGATCAGCTTTGTTTTCAGAAATAATTTACAAAGCATTCCTGCCGGTAATAATTCGAAAGTGGTAATAATGATGACTTTGGGTGTGTCCTTAAAAAGTATACTTAACAATTTCAGATTCACAAACAACCTCGAATAATGGTTTCTTTTTTTGCAAAAAAGCGTAGTGAACTTTATATTTTTTTCATAGGTTTCATTTTTTGTGGAAAATCCTATGATGTTAATCTGGTATTTATTTGTTTCACGCAATGAAAGTCCAAATCTATAATAGGCCCTAGGGTCTTTTAAAGGTTTGAGAACAGAAGCAATCGCAATTTTGGAAAGCAGCATAAACAATTTTAAATTCTTTCGGTCAAAAATATGGAATTATTGAAGTCGATTATTGAAAATGCCTGGGAAAACAGGGAATTGTTAAAAGAAAAAGATGTGGAAATTGCGATAAAAACCGTGATTGCTGAATTGGACAGTGGTAGGTTAAGGGTTGCAGAGCCTTTAATAGATGGTTCTTGGCAGGTAAATGAGTGGGTTAAGAAAGCTGTGATTTTGTATTTTCCGATCCAAAAAATGAGGACCATAGAAGTGGGGCCTTTTGAATTCCATGATAAAATGGCTTTAAAATCAAATTATGCCAAACAAGGTGTTCGGGTTGTTCCTCATGCTGTGGCAAGATATGGAGCATATTTGGCAAGTGGTGTAGTCATGATGCCTAGTTATGTAAACATTGGCGCATATGTGGACAGTGGCACGATGGTTGACACTTGGGCCACGGTGGGTTCATGTGCCCAAATCGGAAAAAATGTTCATTTAAGTGGGGGAGTTGGTATTGGCGGTGTTTTGGAACCCATACAGGCTGCACCTGTAATTGTCGAGGATGGTGCTTTCATTGGTTCAAGGGCCATCATAGTTGAGGGTGTTCATATTGGAAAAGAAGCAGTAATTGGGGCTGGGGTCACATTGACAGCGAGCTCTAAAATCATTGATGTAACCGGATCAGAACCAAAAGAGTATAAAGGTTACGTGCCACCAAGGTCAGTTGTTATTCCTGGGTCACTTACAAAAAAATTTAATGCTGGAGAATTTCAGGTTCCTTGTGCATTGATCATTGGTCAAAGAAAAGCATCTACAGATCTCAAAACTTCCCTTAATGAAGCGCTAAGAGAAAATAACGTTGCTGTTTAAAAATTTTAAAAATAAATAATGAAAGTATTGAATCTGGGTTTTGCCGCCCTAATAGGCATTATATTGACTTTGGGATCCTGCTCCTCGGGTGGATCGAATAGAGGTGATGTACTTTTCAGTCAGGGAAAATATGAGGAAGCCATTAAAGCATACGATAGTTTTTTGGCTGCCAAGCCTAAAGATATAAAGGCATTGTATAACCGAGGTCGTTCCTATGAGGAATTGGGTAACTATTCCCAAGCAGAAAAAGATTTTTTGGCAGCCTTGAATCAGGATACCAAAAATATTCAAGTAATGCTCAGCCTATCCAATATCTATCAAAAGCAAAAAAACCATAACTCAGCTTTACTTTATGCAGATTATGCAGTTGAGGTACCTGGAGCTCCTGCCATGGCATATTTTATGAAAGGAAGAGCATTACATCAGATTGGTAATACCCTAGAAGCAATGAGAGAGTACAGTGCTGCAATCAAAATGGACAAAGATTTTGGACAAGCATATTATTATAGGGGGATGTTGAAAATCGCTACGGAAAAGAAAAAATCAGGATGCGAGGATTTAGGACTTGCTATCAGACTGAATGTCTCGATTGCTGAAGAGGCGAGGGATAAGTATTGTAAATAGGATTTTAGATTTTAGAAGGTAGATTTTAGATTGAGGTTCAATCCGTCCTCTTCATAGATTTTACAATTGTCAAAATTGCGTTCTGATTTTTAAATTTTATTTCTCAAATCTGAGTGATTCTCAAATCTAAAATCTAAGATCTAAAATACCCATCAATGCCCGGCCACCTGCTTCAAACGTTCATACTTTTGAGACATACTTCTAGGTTCGGGTTGATGGTTGCAAATTTCCTCGGAAAGTAAGCGGCCCTGACCTTGACATGTACGGCAGTCTGAAAACTCTTTTAAATATCCGTCACAACGAGGACATCCCAACCTGCCATCTCCGCCACATTTATTACATTCATGATATTCTACGATGTTGAAGATGTTTCTTTTAGTGGTCAGTCCCCTTCCCATACAATTGTTACAACCTACCAATCCTCTTCCCTTGCAAAATGCACAAGTCTGCTCCAATTGTCTGGTCCCATTACAGGTAGGACAATCTTCGTAACGGTAGCCGCTTGGATTACAGAATCTGCAGGCAGCAATGGCATCCAATGGTGCTTTGAGCTTGGTTTGAAGGGCAATTGCTGATTCATAATTATCTCCCTGATGACCATTGATCTCCAAGTACTTTTCCAAAAAAACCGAACTGTTGTCAAACTGACCCAACTCAAATAAAGTCTCTGCAAAGAAGTATGGCATTTCGGGCGGTATGGGAAGATTATTTTCTACGATTTGTCGGAAATAGGAATTAGCTTTTTCAAAATCGCCCTTTTCCATTTCGGTCATGGCATTGTTCATCATACGGGATGAACCACCCAAATTAGGTCTTACTTGGGAAAAGCCGTCAATGCTCCAAAGAAAAAAAAGAAAGCATCCTATTAGGGAAATTCTAAAATTGGTCAGAAAATGTTTTGTATAAGAGGAATCAATCATTAAGAAATATTCGGGTTTTAATCCTTGGCAAAGTAAAAAGCTTTCATCAATAAAACAATGACAAAAAATACAGCTGGCTGACCTTTTTAGAATAAGTGGAATAGCCAGTCAGTTTGCGGAATTACTCAAAGCCACCGGAATGGATACCGTTAAGGAACTTCGAACAAGAAATCCTAAAAATCTCCATAAAGTCCTAACAGAAACTAACGAGACTAAAAAATTGACTAGGGTGGTACCAGCACTTTCTCAAGTGGAAGATTTTATCAATCAGGCCAAACATTTGGAACCTGTAGTGACTCGTTAAACAAAATTCCGCTATATTAAAAAACCTGAATGCTTAAAAACTGTGTTCAGGTTTTTTTATTTTAGCCAAAATAATTTTAACTATCAATTTTTACTATGAGCAAATCTGAAGAATTCAAAAAGCATATTCAACTGGGTTACACTTTTAAAGGTGATTCCATTATTCTAGGCACTGGTATACTTGAAAGTGAACCTATTCCTAATTCACAAATTAAAGTTCCCCTAAAGACTTTTAACCGACATGGACTGATTGCAGGAGCTACGGGTACAGGGAAGACCAAAACCCTACAGGTCATCGCTGAGCAACTTTCATTGAACGGTGTACCCTCAGTTTTGATGGACTTAAAAGGAGATTTGTCCGGTATGGCTAAAGCCGGTACTTTGAGTCCATTTATTGAAAAAAGGAGTAATTTGATCGGGGTAGCATATCAACCCAATGGATTGCCGGTGGAATTGATGTCGATCAGCGATGAAAAAGGAGTAAAATTGAAGGCAACGGTTTCTGAATTTGGGCCAGTGTTGATTTCCCAAATTTTAGAACTCAATGATACACAAAGGGGAGTCATTGCTTTGGTATTCAGATACTGTGATACCCATCATCTTCCGCTATTGGACCTGAGAGATCTAAAGAAAGTGCTTCAATATGTGATCAACGAAGGAAAAACTGAAATAACAAAAGAATATGGTGCCGTGTCACCCGCCACGGTCAACACCATTATGCGGAAAATCATTGAACTCGAGCAGCAAGGAGCGGAAAATTTCTTTGGAGAACTTTCATTCGAGGTAGATGATTTTGTAAGGACTGTGGACGGAAAAGGAGTTGTATCCATTATCCGTTTGACCGATATTCAAAACAGGCCAAAACTGTTCTCCACTTTTATGCTGAGTCTGTTATCTGAAATATATGAGACATTTCCAGAACAGGGAGATTCGGATAAACCTAAATTATGTTTGTTTATCGATGAGGCACATTTGGTATTTTCCAATGCTTCCAAAGACCTGATAGACAAAATTGAAGCCATAGTTAAATTGATCCGATCCAAAGGAGTAGGGGTCTTTTTCTGTACACAGAGCCCAACAGATGTTCCGGATAATGTACTCGGGCAATTGGGATTAAAAATTCAACATTCCCTCAGGGCTTTTACCGCAAAGGACAGGAAAGCAATCACCAAAACAGCTGAAAATTACCCATTATCCACTTTCTATAAAACATCAGAGGTATTGACTTCCATGGGAATAGGAGAGGCTTTGGTTACAGTGCTGAATGAAAAGGGAATTCCTACCCCTTTGGTCCATACCTTATTGAGAGCGCCAATTTCCAGAATGGATATTCTTTCCAATGATGAGATTGATCATTTGGTGTCCCAATCTTTCCTGGTCAAAAAGTACAATGTGAACATCGATAGGAAAAGTGCATTTGAAATTTTGGATCAGAAAATAACTGCTGCCGAAGAGGCTGCAGCCCAACAACAAAAGCAATCACCTGTAAGTACTAATACCCGATCCCAGAGCAGGACACCAAAGGAAACAAGTATCTTTGATGACCTAAGTAAAAATACCATGGTAAGGCAATTGGGAAGGACGATTTTTAGAGAGTTAACTAGGGGTATTATGGGTTCGGTTACCGGAAAGAAAAGGAGATAATTTGTGGATAAGATTTCAATAGGAGTAATTGGGGCCGGGGCCGCGGGGTATTTTGCCGCTATCCATGCAGCTCAAAATGGAGGGTTGGTTACCCTCATTGAAAAAACCTCAAAATCTTTATCCAAAGTGAAGATCTCGGGAGGAGGTAGATGTAATGTGACTCATGCTGCTTATGAAATTTCCAATTTGTCCAAAAATTACCCTAGGGGAGAAAAGTTCTTGAAGAAAGTATTCAGGCATTTTGCGGTGAAAGATACCATTACCTGGTTCCAATCCAAAGGGGCTGAACTAAAAGTGGAGCAAGATGGTCGGATGTTTCCAGTTACAGATAGTTCCCAGACAATCGTTGATGCATTAGAAGACAGTGCCTTGAAATGCGGTGTCAAAATAATCCTCAACTTTCCTGTTGATGAAATTCAAAAAGAGGAGGGGAGGTTCAAAATCAGCTCTAAAGAAAGACAGCTTTATTTTGATAAATTGATTGTTTGTTCGGGTGGGAGTCCAAAATTGGAGGGATTCAACTTTATCAAAAATCTGGGTTACAGCATAGCTCCACCGATACCTTCCTTGTTTACATTCAATACCCCAAATGAACCGATCAAAAAGTTGATGGGGATTGCTGTACCTGATGCAATGGTAAAGTTGGAAAGTACCAAACTGTCCTACAGGGGGCCGTTATTGATTACACATTGGGGAATCAGTGGTCCTGCTGTATTGAAATTATCTGCTTTTGGAGCAGCTTGGTTAAATGAGAAGGATTACAATACTAATGCGCATATCCGGTGGGTTGCGTCATTTTCAGAAAATGAAATCCTTGAACATCTATCTGATTTCAGAATCAAACATCCAAAGAAGAAAGTTGTAACCAATCCTTTGTTCTCTTTGCCTTCAAGGCTTTGGGAACATCTCACTGAAAAATCAGAAATTGAACCTGACATTATTTGGCAAAATTTGCCAAAAAAACATAATCATAAACTAGTTCAAAATCTTTTTTGCTATATTGTCCACATCGAAGGTAAAACCACTTTTAAAGAGGAGTTTGTAACCGCGGGTGGAGTTGAATTAGCCCAAGTAAATCCAGAAACAATGGAAAGCAAATTGACTGATGGTTTATTCTTTGCAGGTGAAGTATTGAATATCGACGGTATTACCGGAGGGTTCAATTTTCAGGCAGCTTGGAGTACCGGATATTTGGCAGGAATGAGTGCAAATCAACAATAAAAAAATGCTCAATAATTATCCCATCAACTTTGAAAAGATAGATGAAATGGCTGAAGGTGATGCTGATTTCAGAGCAGAATTGGTCAGTGCGCTTTTTAAATCTTTAACCGAACTGAAGGAGAAATATCTGGAAGGTGCTGAATTGAAGGATATGGAAATTATTTCACAGATCAGACATAAGGTCAAACCAGCACTTTCAATGTTTGAAATCAACAAATTGGAAAAAGTCCTTCAGGAAGGCAAAGATATCTTGACGGAATTTGGTTTTAATGAAGATTTTTTAGAGCATCTTGATGGGTTTTTGGATGCTGTTCAGGATGCCATTGACCAGGTTAGTCTTAGTTTGAATGTGGATGGGGAGTGAGAATAGAAGGTGGATGTTGGATGTCCGATGACCGGTGACCGAAGTTCGGTATTTTTAAATTTTAATCCGTGAATTAATTTGGACTTAACGGATGTTGGAATAATGGGTAATTGAAAACAAGCTATCTCATTTTTAGAATCAAGTCCACTAGGCGGTTAGAGTAGCCGGCTTCATTGTCATACCAACCTACAATCTTAACCAGGTTTCCTTTTGCCGAAGTCAGTCCTGCATCAAAAATGCATGAGTGGGGATTTCCGATGATATCGATGGAAACAATCGGAGCTTCAATATATTCCACAATACCTTTTAGAGAAGCAAGGGATTCTTCCTTGAAAACAGCATTGACTTCTTCTGTGCTTGTTTCCTTTTTCAACAATAAAATCAAATCTGTCAGGGATCCATCGGGAACAGGTACCCGCATGGCAGAAGCTTCAATTTTACCTTTCAGGTGAGGTAGCACCAATTCCATCGCTTTGGCAGCATTGGTGGTAGTGGGGATTATGGAATATGCCGCAGCCCTCGCCCTCCTTAGATCTCTATGTGGTGCATCATGAAGGTTTTGGTCATTGGTGTAGGAATGTACAGTCGACATAAATCCTTTTACAATACCGAAATGCGCTTCCATGATTTTCAGCATTGGAGCGAGACAGTTTGTAGTACAGGATGCATTAGAGATAATATCATGTTCTTCTTGAAGGACTTCCTCATTGACGCCCAAGACTACCGTGGGGACTTCTTTATCTTTAGATGGCGCAGTGATGATGACCTTCTTTGCCCCAGCTTTGATGTGCCCTTCTGCGAGAGCCTTTTCTGTAAACCTTCCTGTGGATTCCAATACAATATCGATGTCCAAATCAGCCCAGGGAATTTTTTCAGGGTCTTTTTCTGCAAATACTTTGATGGTCCGTCCCTTAACTTTAAGGTCACCTTCATATACAGTAATTGGATAAGGATATTTGCCGTGAATGGAATCGTATTGGATCAAATGGGCAAGGGTATGGGGATCTGTGAGGTCATTGATGGCTATTAGATCGATACCTTCTTTTTCAAGCAAAAGCTTCAAGGTCAATCTACCGATTCTGCCACATCCATTGATGGCCACTCGCTTATTTCTCATGGGGGTTGGTATGTCTTCTTTTATCAGTTGGCGAAAATAATAAAGATGTCTGTCAATGACTAAAATTATTTTTAAGGCTTACTTTCAAGGTTTTGAAAGCGTAGACCAAATATTTTTTGGTCAGGTTTTGCATTATGAATTTAACCCTCTATATTTGCATCACCATTTGAAAAAGTGGTCCCCCATACCAAAAATGGTCGGTTCGTCTAGGGGTTAGGACGTATCCCTTTCACGGATAAAACACGGGTTCGATTCCCGTACCGACTACTCAGGACACTGAAGAAATTCAGTGTTTTATTTTTGAAAAATGGTCGATTCGTCTAGGGGTTAGGACGTATCCCTTTCACGGATAAAACACGGGTTCGATTCCCGTATCGACTACGACAAATGGATGATTTTCATCTTTCGGATTGCTTAGCATGATGAATTTGTTTTATGGTTGTTAGTGGTTAAAGTGAGTATTGAAAAACCCGGGCTTTTAGTTCGGGTTTTTTTATTTATTCAGGAATGGAAAACGAAGAGCCAATAAGCATTGAGCAATACAATCTTGAACTCGATGAAGCTGAAAAAGAAATTGATGAGGGGGAATTTACAACCTATGAAGAACTCAAAAAGGAAATGGAAGAGTGGTGGAAAATCTAATGCCGAGACTATCTCCAAATTTCTAATTTTTCAATTAAACCAGCACCAAACCATACTCCAAAAGCGTGCTCCAAATCTTCGAGCCTAAAAAACGTTCAAAATCTCCGAAACCCGCCTTCCCATATTCTTCTTCAAAAACTCCAAAGGTCATTTCCTTTTTATCAGGTATAGGCGATAGTTCTCTAATAATCCCTTCAAGCCATTTGCCATCTTCTTTCCCGACCACAATCTCGTCCCGATGATTTTTGTTTTCAATGACCAATTTCCAAGTTTCTATCTTATTCCCTTTTTTGCTTACAAAAGCTTCATGAACCAACTCAGGAGTATTCCCTAGCCAGACCATCTTTGCATTGGGTTTCAAAATAATTTCTGTTTCATTTTGAATGGCATTAAAAATAAAATTTGAAGAAACTGATGGACGGGGCACTTTAAAATCAAACCACTCCTGAAGCTTGAAATCAAAACATATTCCATGCATGTAATTGAACAATGCCTTTTTCAAGCCTTCGCTGAACAATTCATGATCGGCACCCTCGGGGTCATCGTGGCTTAGGTCATTTTCTGCAAAGAGACCTTGTTCAGGGCCTGTCCTAACAACTCTAAATGCACCTGGATCAACTCCAATAGGTGCATGGGCAGTCATGGCAAACAAATGCCAGAAACCGGATTGAAGGACATTGTGCATGAACAATTGCCTGACCATTTCCAGGCTGTCAATGGTCTCTTGAGCAGTCTGGGTCGGGAAACCATACATCAAGTAGGCGTGAACCATGATGCCCGATTCGGTAAAATTATGGGCAACCTGCGCTACTTGGGAAACGGTGACACCTTTCTGCATCATTTTCAACAAACGGTCGGAGGCAACCTCTAAACCGCCTGACACGGCAATGCATCCCGATGATTTGAGCAATCTGCAAAGGTCATAGGTAAACCTTTCCTCAAACCGGATATTGGTCCACCATGTGATTTTTAGGTTTCTCCTCAGAATTTCAATGGCGACTTCCCGCATCAGGGCAGGAGGGGCGGCCTCATCTACAAAGTGAAATCCTGTTTCACCAGTTTGCAAAATCAATTCTTCTATCCTGTCACATATCAGTGTGGCACTGACGGGTTCATAATTTTTGATGTAATCCAGCGTCACATCACAAAAGGAGCATTTCTTCCAATAACAGCCGTGGGCCATGGTCAATTTATTCCATCTCCCATCAGACCATAGTCGGTGCATGGGATTGGCTATTTCTATGACTGATAGGTATTGGTGTAGCGGCAATCCCGAATAATCAGGCGTACCGGTTTTACTGAAGGGAACATCACTTTCTTTTGCACCATTGAGGTAAGTTACATGTCCGTCCAAGAACGCAAATGTTCTTTTGAGTTGATGTAGTTCTCTTTTGCCATCCAAATACTCCAATAAACAGGTCAAAGGTCTTTCTCCATCATCTAGGGTAATATAATCCAGGTATTGGAAAACACGTGGCTCTTTGATTGACCGAAGTTCTGTATTTGGGTATCCACCTCCCATGGCAATTTTAATTTGTGGAAACTTGGACTTGATGTATTGACCGCAGCGTAAAGCCCCATACAGATTTCCCGGAAAAGGAACAGACATACAGACTAAATAAGGATCGGTCCTCTCTATGAGTAATTCCAACTCTTCAATTAGAAATTGGTCTGTGAATGAAAGTGGTTCTTCCAAAGCTTTGGCTAATGGATCGAAAGAAACCGCTGATCGGCCCAATCTTTCGGCATATCGGCTGAACCCAAAAAAAGGATCCAACACCTCCTGAATCAAATCCCCCAAATCTTCCAAATAGAGTGTTGCCAAATGCCTCGCTTTGTCCTGTATCCCCATTGTACCAAAAGCCCAATCCATATCATCCAATTGATCAAACCTGGAAGCCTGTGGCAGAAAATCCCCATCACAGATATTATATGCCAATGTAGGATTTTCAAATTGTAGGAATTTGATGACAGGATCTATGGTATGTAGGTAGTCGCTTTGAAGTTTAACTATCCTTTGACTATTTTTAGATGAATTTATAAGATTTTCATTATCAATAGATTGAAATACTTTACTTAAACCTTTTTTTGAAAAAATTCTCAGAATGACTTTTATCCCTAAATCTGATTGATCGGATGTTTTGCCGATGGTATTCAGATAACCTTTGATATAAGCCGTCGCAGGATAGGGAGTATTCAGTTGGGTAAATGGGGGAGTGATTAAAAGAATGGACTTCGGCACAGGAAAGTAATTTACCTCAAATTTCGACAATTTTTAGGGATAACCATTATGGATTCAAGGAATTTGTCGTTACCGAATGTTTTGGGTCTTATCATTGCGAGCCATTAACATTTTGAAAATGTTCAGGATGGGTTATAACATTTGGTTACCAGTCATTCCGAGTTTACAACATTTTGTATATGTTCAAAATAGGTAATGACATCAGGTTACCCGTCATCCCGAGGCACGAGGGATCTCCAGAGGTTCAATATATGTTTATATCTATCATTTACAGCACCTCATGAGACCCTTCCTACGTCCTTTAGATTTACAAAATAGTAATTTTCTAAGATATATGGTTATAGTTATCAACATTGAGGGGGGTCTGGGGGGAGACTGGTAACTTGTTGATAAGTGTGGATAAAGTTAACTTTAAGAATAAAA
>NZ_JBGSXS010000037.1:0-3576 GCF_041751335.1 Aquiflexum sp. | reverse complement strand
ATCCCTGAGGAACACATCAAGATGACCTGTTATCAGAATGCTCTGACTGCCTATTCCCAAAGCGGTCAAATGGATGAATTAGATTGGTTAAGCCCTGAACCCATAGATCAGAGGCAAAGGCAATTTGGAAATTCCGTATTGAGAGGCGGACAGGAGCCTAAAGTGGAAGGCTCAGATTTTGTGGAGAATTAAGCATCTTTAATGTCAAAAATAAAAGCTTATTTACAGCTCACCCGTCCTGCAAATATTGTAACCGCTATTGCTGATATTTGGGCAGGTTTCGCCATTGCGGGCGGAGCCTTGGTCATATTTGCTGACGAGACCGTCCTCATCCAATCACCTGTATTTCAAAACTTGCTTTGGCTGACACTTTCGACCATTGGCTTGTATGGAGGAGGGGTTGCTTTCAATGATGTATTTGATGCGGCATTAGATGCCAAAGAAAGACCGGAAAGACCAATACCAAATGGAAGAGTGTCAAAAGGTAATGCCGCGTGGATGGCCTTCCTATTACTTGTTGTTGGGGTTGCAGCAGCTTCAATGGTCGGAACAATTAGTGGTCTGATCGCTTTGATTGTGGCTGGCTTAGCTGTATTATATGATTATTGGGGAAAGCATCAGTCCATTATAGGACCTATCAATATGGGACTTTGCCGTGCAGGAAATCTCCTTTTGGGGGTAAGTGCTTTTCCGGTCATGTTGAAAAGTTATTGGTATTTGGGTATAATTCCTTTGGTATTCGTTGCCGCCATTACCATGATCAGCAGAGGAGAAGTACATGGTAAAAACAGGAATGCATTGATCGGAGGGTTTACGATGTACTGTCTGATCATTTTGGCCCTGATTGACCTGACTTATTTTGAAGGGAAAAATCCGCTTCATGTGATTCCATTCCTGATCCTATTCGCTTACATGATTTTTCCTCCCTTGATCAAAGCAATCAGGTCCCAAGTCCCACAAATGATTGGAAAAGCCGTAAAAGCAGGAGTAATTTCCCTGATTATTCTGAATGCCACAATGGCTTCTGTATTTGCTGGCTGGCAGTTTGGGCTAATCGTCCTGATCCTTTTACCGATTTCTCTATGGCTGGCCAAGAAATTTGCCGTTACTTGAAATCTTATTTCAGAAATCAGAGTTTATTAAATTGCAAAACAATCCATATCCTTCAAGGATTAACAAGAAGATTTAAGTTTATAGAAATGGAAAAGATAATTGAACAGACTTTTGCAGTACCCTTTAGGTATCAGGTCTGTTTTTTGGAAGGGATTTTTGATACTACAAATCCATTATTGGCTAATTTCTTGGATAACGGAAACAAAGCCAAGGCATTTTTTGTGGTGGACAATGGTGTGTCTAATGCTTTTCCAAACCTCCTAAATGACATCCGCACTTATGCTGATGCTTATCAGGAAAAGTTTTTGTTAATTGCTGAACCTTTGGTAGTCCAAGGAGGTGAAATTTCAAAAAACGATGAAGCAACTTTCAAGAAGATTGTAGATGCGACGAGTATTTTCGGGATAGACCGACATTCTTATATCGTTGGCGTCGGAGGTGGGGCAGTATTGGACATGGTGGGCTTTGCTGCTGCAATTTCCCATAGGGGAATCAGGCATGTGCGAATACCGACTACTGTTTTATCCCAAAACGATTCCGGCGTTGGCGTCAAAAATGGCATCAATGCCTATGGAAAGAAAAACTACCTCGGAACTTTTGCACCCCCTTTCGCAGTCATCAATGACTTTAATTTTCTGACGACACTAGATGATAGGGATTGGCGTTCAGGCATATCCGAAGCCATCAAAGTGGCTTTGATCAAAGATATTAGATTTTTTGAATGGCTTGAAAATAATGCATCGGCATTGGCCAATCGCCAAATGGCACCAATGCAGGAATTAATCATCAAATGTGCCCAAATACACATGGACCATATCGCAGGCAAAGACCCATTTGAAACAGGTTCTGCACGACCTTTGGATTTTGGACATTGGGCAGCCCATAAGTTGGAACATCTGACCCAATATCAGGTGAGGCATGGTGAAGCTGTGGCCATTGGGATTGCATTGGATAGCACCTATTCCTATTTGAAGGGAATGATTTCACAAGCAGATTTATTGCGCATCATCAACCTGATCAATTCTTTGGGATTTGAAATTTATGCCCATGAGTTGTCCGGTAAGGAACTGCTGAAAGGCCTTGAAGAATTCAGAGAACATCTAGGTGGTGAGTTGACCATTACCTTATTGGAATCACTGGGTAAGGGAGTTGAGGTACATGAAATGGACAATGACCTGATTCTTCAATCCATTGATCAATTAAAATTATTTCATCTGGAGAAAGTGGCCGCCGATTCCTAAATTGTGGGATTGTTGAAATTTTAATCCAATTCCAAAACTTCAATGTTTACAAAAGGACATCACCTGACGTATTGCACCAATATCCATCCCGGAGAAAGCTGGGAGGAAACTTTTAAAAATTTAAAGCAATATATCCCTACGATCAAAAAAGCACTTTCTCCAAATCAACCTTTTGGAATAGGACTCAGGTCTTCTCACGAAGCAAGTCTGGACCTAGCAAAAACAGGAAACTTGGCTGAATTCAAAACTTGGCTGAAAGAAAATGACTGTTATGTTTTTACCTTCAATGGTTTCCCCTACGGCGGGTTCCATAGACAGGTAGTCAAAGATGAAGTCCACCAACCGGATTGGACCACTCCAGAAAGACTGGATTATACAGACAGGCTTTTTGATATACTTTCAGAACTTTTACCCGAAGGTCTGGATGGCGGCATTTCGACCTCCCCCCTTTCCTACAGACATTGGTACAAGACGCCTTTGGAATTGGAGGAAGCCATCAAAGAATCAACTCTTCATCTAGCTAAAATAGCCGGGAAACTTTATAGCGTACATCAATCGACAGGTAAACTCCTCCACCTAGATATCGAACCCGAACCTGATGGCATACTTGAAAACACACAAGAGGTGATTGATTTCTATAAAAACTGGTTGGTTCCGATTGGAACCGAATACCTTGAAAATGAATTGGGACTCTCCCATCAGGAAGCAGAAAAATGCCTAAAAGAACATATCAGGCTCTGTTATGATGTCTGTCATTTTGCGGTGGTCTATGAAGAACCTGAGGATGTTTTCGAGGCCTTTGAAGCTAATGGAATCAAAATCGGCAAAATCCAGATCAGTGCTGCTTTAAAAGCCGACATTCCACAGGAAAAAAATGAGAGGAGGGAAATGGAAGCCCTGATATCTCCATTTTCCGAATCCACTTACCTACATCAAGTGGTAGCAAAGGGCCCAAATGATCAATTAACTTGCTTCAACGATCTGCCTGAAGCGATGAATACCCTTGAATCTACCGATGCATTGGAATGGCGCATCCACTATCATGTCCCAATCTTTCTGTCTGATTATGGAAAAATCTCCTCCACCCAATCAGATATACTTGATGTGTTGAAATACATCAGTAGGAAAAAAGTCTGCAACCATTTGGAAGTGGAAACCTACACTTGGGAGGTTTTGCCGAAAGGCATCAATTTAGATCTAGGGAGTTCTATTATAAGGGAAC
>NZ_JBGSXS010000036.1:0-2720 GCF_041751335.1 Aquiflexum sp. | reverse complement strand
CACATAAATCAATCCTGAAATACTTTGGGTAAAAGAAAAGTTTTGTATCCCGCCTTGATATTCTTCGCTGGAATAAAATTTGGAAAATGGAAGTCCTGGATTTTGTGCCAATGAATTCCAGGAGACAAAAGTCAGAATAAGAAAAAGGGATTGGTATTTCATTTTGGGTAAATTGTAACCTTGGCAAGGTAATAATTTTTTTTATTGATGTATATGTCTGAAGAAAGTTGTGTTTAAACTAATTCAGAAAAATTGCGCTAAATGCTTTGATCCTTAATTATTTTATCTTTTGCTGAGTTTTTGTGAAAGAAATAAAAGTTAAGTGATGTAGTATTGATGTGGTTTGTTTTTTTGCTTTTGTATTTAATATGTCGTGATTTGATTGTATTAATAATTAAATCCAAAATATACTTATGAAAAGAATTTTATGGTTGATTTTGACCATGGGTATTCATTTCGGAATTACTGCCCAAACGGGTATGATCTCCGGAAGAGTAGTTGATGATAGTGGAGAAACCCTTCCAGGAGTCAACATCCTAAAGGTCGGTACTGCAACAGGTACGATCACGGATTTAGATGGTAATTTTACCATTGAAGGTAGAGAGGGTGATGAGCTAAAGTTCAGCTTCATCGGGTTTCAGTCACAAACATTTAGAGTTGGGAGCAACCTTACTTTAAACGTAACACTTCAAAGCGATATCAGCTCTTTAAGCGAAGTGGTCGTAGTTGGTTATGGTACGGCAACTAGAAAAGAACTTACTGGAGCTGTAGCGCAAGTTCAGGGAGAAGATGTTGCCAAAATGAATATGCCTCGCTTAGATCAGGCATTACAAGGAAAAATATCAGGTGTAAATATCACCACAAACTCTGGAGCTCCGGGAGGAACTTCTAACATTAGAATTAGGGGATTAGGTACCTTTGGTAATAATAATCCATTGATTTTAGTGGACGGCGTTATTTTTGATGCTGCCGGTCTCAACTCACTTAACCCCAATGATATTGAAACTATCAATGTCCTGAAGGATGGAACGGCCGGTATTTATGGTGTAAGAGCTGCAAATGGTGTAATTATCATTGAAACAAAAAAGGGTAGTCTCAACAGCAAAGCTTCAGTAGAATTTAGTGCTTATTATGGTGTTCAGGAAACTGCCCGAAAGCTGAATCTTTTGAATGCTCGAGAATATGCTATTTTAAAGAACGAAGCTTTTGCTGAAGGCGGAATAGCCCCCCCGTTTAACAATGTTAACTTGGGTTCAGGAACCAATTGGCAGAATGAGATTTTCGAAACTGCCCCGATTCAAGAATATAACTTAACAGTTACCGGAGGATCCGAGAAGACTTCTTATTCAATTGGCGGTTCCTATTTTGGACAACAAGGTATAGTAGGCGGACCAAAATCAAACTTTGAACGTTATAACGCTAGGATTAACTTTGTCACTGAATTGGCACCCAAAGTGAAGCTGACAAGCGTGTTTTTGTACACTCACGAACAAACCAGTGGAATTGCCCAAGGAGGAATTGGTTCAGTCTTGTTCAACACCATCAATGCCTATCCAACTGAACCTGTTTTTGTTGGAGATAGGTTTTCATATTTGGAAAATGTGGCAGACATTATTAATCCATTGGCACAGATTGAAAACACCTTTAATGAAACCTTTGTAAATAAAATTGTAGGTAAAGAGGAAATCTCTTATCAAATAAATGAACATTTTAGCTTGAATGGAAGGGCAGGATATAATTTTGCTTTGGTTGATGGAAAATCCTTTTCTCCACTAGCTTGGTTCGGGCCTGGTAAGTTTGCCAATAGTGCGAGAAATGAGAATCTAGATCCTGTACTTGTGGATGTAGGTGGTACACAAATAGAAAGAGGTGCATCAGTATTTGAGAATAGGAATACATTCTTAGATTATAACTTAGAGTCTTTCCTTAATTATGACAGGAGGTTTCAGGATATTCACAGAATCAAAGGTACACTGGGTGTAAGTTATTTTGGTAACAGAAACTTGGGTCTTAACGGAACTGCATTCAATATACCTAATAACGATCTTGCATTTGCAGATATTTCGGCCAGTCAAGCTCCCGGAGGATTTTTAAACCAGACAGGTTCTTTCCAGACCAGACAAAGATTGGTATCGGCTTTTATTAGAGGTGAGTATGAGTTGAAGGGTAGATACATGTTCTCAGCCATTTTGAGAAGGGATGGATCTACTAACTTTGGGCCAAATAACAGAATAGGTTATTTTCCTTCGATATCCGCGGGTTGGGTCGTATCTGATGAGGACTTTTTTGGTAATAGTAATGTAGTGGATTTCATGAAGGTAAGAGCCAGCTTTGGTGTTTCCGGAAATGATCAGATTGGTCTTTTCAGATATAGGGGATTGATGAATGGGCTGTCCAGATATGTTTTCAATGACTTTATCATCAACGGTGCTGCGATCGGTGCTACCAGTAACCCTGATCTGAAGTGGGAGACTACCTTGCAAACAAATATTGGTTTGGACTTTACACTCTGGAGAAGTATTGATTTCACAGCCAATTACTTTATCAAGGATACCAGGGATTTATTGTTTCAACCAGCAGTTTCAGCTTTGTTGGGCTCTTATGGTCCAGGTGGTTCGCCTCCTGTAATCAATGCTGGTAATGTCTCCAATAAAGGTCTTGAACTGGAAATTGGATATGGAACCCAAAAACCTACGGGTGTGAATTTTAGAATTGATTAC
>NZ_JBGSXS010000035.1:0-4584 GCF_041751335.1 Aquiflexum sp. | reverse complement strand
CAACATCCCTGGCGAGGCTTCTGATGTAAGTGCCTTTGGAGCAAACAATTCTGAAATGTACTTCGGGGTTTTCAAATTTGACAATTTCAAATTCTGATACCGTGACAGGTCTGGGATCCATTTTTACTTCTTCTCCTCGCCGTGCGGATTCATAGACCCTTTTTCCATCCACTTTAATTGCTGAATGCATGGGTGGGATTTGCAAGATATTCCCTGTGAGTTGCTTGACGGCTGATGTCACTTCCTCTAAGGTCAGATAGGAGGGATCAGCTACTTCAATGATTTCCTTCTCAAGGTCAAAACTTTCAGTGGTTTTACCCAAGACAAATACCCCTGTATACTCTTTTTCCTGAGCCATAAAGGACTCAATGGATTTTGTTTTTTTACCCGCACAGACTATCAATAGACCTGTGGCTAAAGGATCTAAAGTCCCTGCATGTCCGACTTTTTTAATCCTGAGGGCATTTCTGACTTTTTTGACCACATCAAAAGAGGTCCATTCATAGGGTTTATTGATGAGAAAAACTTCTCCGTAAGGTTCTTCCTGCATGTTACATATATAATCCTGCAAAGATCGCAATCAGACCAACAATGGTACAATAGATTGCAAAATAGGTCAATTTACTTTTTCTCACCAATTGGATCATCCAGGTACATGCAAAAATACCTGCAATAAAAGCTGCAATAAACCCAGCAGAAAGGTAGCCAAAGCTTGCTTCATTATAAGTCAGTGCACCATCAAGTATATCCTTAGCGATTTTTCCGATGATCAAAGGCACTACCATCAGGAAAGAAAATCTGGCGGCTTTGTTTTTGTCAATACCCAACAGTACCGAAGTGGAAATCGTAGCCCCCGATCTTGATATACCTGGCAACATGGCCACAGCTTGGGCAAGTCCTATTATGATGGAGTTTGTGAAACTAACTGGTTTTTCGGTATTTTTTGCCATATCTGCTAAGAATAATAACGCTGCAGTGACCAATAACATAAAGCCCACAAAAACTATCTGTCCTCCGAAAAACTGTTCCAACTGCTCTTCAAAAAACAACCCGATGATTACCGCCGGAATCATGGAAAGGATAATTTTTACCGTGAATTGGGTTTCTTCGTTCCACTGGAATTTTAGAAGCCCGATGATCAGTTCCACAATATCTTTCCTGAAGACTACCAAAGTGGCCAAGGCTGTAGCAAAATGAAGAACTATCGTGAACATAAGGCTTTCTTCGGGGATTTTGTCATCACCCAAAATAGCAGAACCCAATTCCAAATGCCCACTGGAAGAAACAGGCAAAAACTCTGTCAATCCCTGAACAATGCCAAGGATGATCGCATCAATGATTTCCATAGAAAATTATTTTTTATCGGAACGGTAAAAAATAGCATAGAACTCAAATATGAATCCTGCCAAAGTAATAATGGGTCCCAAGGTGAGACCCAAAAAGCCAAAACCATGTGGTGCACTATCCATCCCAATGATGATAAATCCCAAAGCAATGATGCCAATGCCTATCAGCATCAGGATATAGTTCTTTCTGGTAAATGCAAAATGTGGGTTGTTCATATTAATATAATTCGTCTAAAGACATGTTTAAATATTTGTTTACAGCCTGTAAAGTACTGAATACAGAAAGTAGGATACCGATCAAAATCAATACACCGAAAAGGCCATATAATAAGTTGTAATCCTGAAGCAATGCAAATCCATCAATGTTGGCTTTGGTGTATTCGATGATTCCGAACAAGAGTATGGAAGCTATCAGTCCAGCAAGTAATCCAAAAACCAAAGCTCTACCCAGAAAAGGTCTTCTGATAAAGCCTCTTGTTGCCCCTACCAATTGCATACTCCTGATAAGGAATCGTTGAGAGAACAATGCCAGTCTAATGGTATTGTTGATCAACATCACCACGGTGAATACCAGAATAAGGATAAACCCTCCCATGATCATTGCCACTTTGAACAGGTTTTGGTTGATGGATTCTACCAGATCAGACATGTAGGTCACTTCAAAAACGCCATCTATTGATTCTATCTCTTTCACGATTTCTTCTATCAGTTCTGCTGTCTGATATTCTTCTGCGATGGCAATGGTGTAACTATCTCTGAGTGGATTATCATCGAGGAATTTTGTGAAATCTTCCCCCGTACTTTCCAGAAATGATTGGGCAGCTTCTTCCTGAGAGATAAATGAAATACCAGATTTTCCTTCTTTTTGAAGAATATATGGTTTGGATTCCAGCGAACTCCCAATTTGGGTTTTGTCAGCATCGGTTATGTTTTTATTGAGGAAGACCTGGATTTCGATATTTTCTCTAATAATGCTTGTCAGAGTCTTGGCCTGAATAACTATCACTCCAAAAAGACCTAGAATAAATAGGGAAAGGGTAGTGCTGAAAAGTACTGAAATAAACTTAAATCTTCCCAGCCTGGTTTTTTTTCTTGGATTTACCCTCATGTCGTGAATTAGAATTGTGTCAAAATTAAACAGCTTGGGTTACTAAACCAATCTTAATCAATGAAATTGACAGGAATGACTTTTTTTTCTGCAATTACAAAGGCATTGTCATTTTTACCGCATTTCATGGTGTACAATCCGGTGAATCTCCCAAATGCCGGAAGGATAATCTGATTGGGGCAAATAAAGAAGCAGGGAAGGGTAAGTTTTTGCCTCCCTGTTCCATAAAGGGATATGCCGGGGTGTATATGTCCACAAAGGTTGATTTTGTCCGAAGGGATATTTGTCATTGGTTCATGCGATAAAATCAAATTTCCAATCGTCAACGGTTCTACATGAACCTGCCATATATCTGAACGATAAACCGCATCAGGAAGTATGTCATGATTTCCTTTGATCAGGTGAAAATTGGTTTCAGGATGATATACGGCAAAGGTTTCAAGGTCATTCCATGCAATGTTCAAGTCGCTGTGGAACAAGTCCCCTAAAAAATACAGGTGCTTGGGATGGTAAGTTTGCATCAGTTTTTGAATGACCATTAAATCCCCAATGTGCAATTTCTCAGAAACCGGAATGCCTGCTTTTCTAAAATGTGCTGCTTTTCCAAAATGTGGGTCAGCAATCAAGAGTGACCTGAGCTCTTCAACATAGATTGCCTTTTCAGGAAGCAGATGTAGTGTAAGATTTCCCCATTGCAATTGATATCCATCCATTTTTTTGCCTCATCCATCAAATCCAAATGTAAACGGTCTCATAACCATGGTTTTATGATTTTCACCAAACATTTGAGTCAAATCCCGTGTATAAATGTATGATTTCAGTTTAATTAAAAGACAAATAAAAACCAAAATGACCATGAAAAAATATATTTTGATCTTCACCTTCTTATTTATTTCAGGAATTACCATGTCGGCTTTTTCCCAAGCTGCTGATGCTATTGTTGGCAAATGGTATAATACGGAGAAGGATGCACAGGTGGAGATTTTTAAAGAGGGTGGCAAATACCATGGCAAAATCGTTTGGCTTCAAGATCCGACCGAAAACGGTAAACCCAAAACAGACAAAAACAATTCGGATAAATCCAAAAAAACAAGGCCGATCATGGGCATGAAGCTTTTGACAGATTTTGAACATAATGGAAGTACTTGGGAAAATGGAACCATCTATGATCCAAAAAACGGAAAAACCTATTCCTGCATCATTAAGAAAAAAGATAACAAGACTCTTGAAGTTCGGGGATATGTGGGTATTTCGTTGATTGGGAGGACGGTAGAGTGGACTAAAGCTGAGTAAACGAATTTAATAACATAATTTAATTGGCTGGATCATGATGTGATTCGGCTTTTTTTTATTGGAAAATGATAAAAATCCACTTACTCATACCATTCTACAGCAGGTTTTACTAATGTCGGTTATGAACACTTTAGTTGTTTTGTTTTTTGCAAAAATCCAGAAATAGCTTTGGATTACATTTACGATGTTCTTCGGTAAATTTATTTCACTAGAAAAGGTTAAATAAAAAGATTGAATCCCAATTTACCACTAACATCCAATGCTATGAACACTTTACTTGTTTTCTTAATATTACTTGTAGGCCAAACAGAATCAGTTGAACCCGATACTACTTTTTTTGATCAAAATTTCACACACGCACGTGATTCTAGGGAGGACTCAGTCTCTAAAGTTAATTTGGAGTTTACCAAATACAAGCATAAAAATATTATTTCTAATTCAGGAATACCTATGGAGGAGGGGCAGTTTGAATGGAAGAATATTTACCTTCTTTTTAATCAGTTTGGTTTAGGAATCACGGATAAATTTTCCGCAACTGCTTCTTTTTTGATTATTCCTGACCTAGGGATTATTTCTGATTTTGAAATCGCGTATTTAATTAGTACATCATATGCAATATGGCAAAAAGAAAATATTTATTATTTAAAAGTTTCTGGTTTTCTGGGTAAAGGACCTTTGCCTCAATTTAGGCAACCGGGTTTTTTTGGATTTTATGCATCCAACACCATTGGAAATCCGAGGAATAACTTCTCTTTCGGAATTGGTTATGGGAAGAGTTTTATTACCAAGGAATACAGTTATGATACCGGAGGATATTTGATAACTTCATTAGGAGGA
>NZ_JBGSXS010000034.1:0-60111 GCF_041751335.1 Aquiflexum sp. | reverse complement strand
AATGACATTGGGTTTCTCGTCATCCCGAGTCCCCAACATTTTTAAAATGTTCAGAAAAGGAATGACATCAAGTTACCCCCTAGGCAGCCGTCATTCTGAGGTACGAAGAATCTCCAGAGGTCCTATTTATGTTTATAATACATTTCCTGATCCTCGAGAGACCCTTCTCCCGATATCCGATCGGGAGAAGGGTGACGGCAGTTAAGAAATCTGTCATTGGTAGGCACGAGGGATCTCCAAAGGTTCTTTTTATGTTTATATCTTTCATTTTCTGATCCACATGAGACCCTTCCTTCGTCAGGGTGACGGGCCCGCTTCGATTACGTCATTGGTCCGAAATTAGAGGTCTGGATATCTAAAGGCTGGACAGATTTCTTCCACCACGGCGGACTAGACTTGCCGTCGAAATGACAAGGAGAAGCCTTTGACACTATCGATCCTTAGAAAAGCATCCAAGAAAAATCAAATAGCGCTTCTTTGTCAACTTCCTACCTCTCCAACAACTCCCTGGCGCTTTCAAACGCAGTATTGGATGGTTTTTCTCCGGCTATCATTTTGGCGATTTCCAGGATTCTTTCTTCTCCTTGAAGCAACTTGATCTTGCTTATGGTTTTTTCGGAACTGCTGTCCTTGTAGACAAAGTAATGTTGATCGCCTTTGGCGGCAACTTGGGGGAGGTGACTGATACAGATTACCTGATGCTTTTTGGCGATTTCCTGCATCATACGGACCATTTGCAGTGCAACTTCACCAGAGACTCCTGTATCAATTTCATCAAAGATTAGTGTAGGAAGAGCCATTTTATCTGCCATGATGTATTTGATGGCGAAAATCAAACGGGAAAACTCCCCACCGGAAGCTACTTGTTTAAGGACTTGTGGTTTGACCCCTTTGTTGGCTGAAAAAAGGATATCTATTTTATCAAGCCCATTTTTTGTTGGTTGGGTTTTCTCATTGGTAAATTCAATTTGAGCGTTCTCCATACCCAGTTGATGAAGTAGTGAGGAAAGTTCCTTTGAAAAAGGCTGAAAGGAAGCAATACGCCTTTTTGACAATAAGTCACCTTTTTCAAGTAAATCCTTCTCTGCCAGATTTTTTTCTATTTGAAGCTTCTCCAACGCATCATCAAGATTTTCCACCTGAAAGACCTTGTCGGCCAATTCCCTTTCCAACACCATCAATCCTTCGACGGAATCAATTCCATGTTTTTGTTGAAGGTGATAGATTTTGCTCAACCTTTCCCTTATCGTTTCCAGTTTCTCAAAGTCCACTTCAATGAGTGCATCTTCTGCCTCCAAACTTGCAGCAATGTCTTTCAACTCGATCAAAACACTTTTGAACCTTTCACCATAGGGTTCAAATTTATGGGCAAATCTGGTCAATTGGAGAATGCCTTGGTTGGCCAATGCCAATGTCTTTAATCCACCAAATTCTTCATTTTCCAACTGAGAAAGTATCTCTTGGATTTTGGATTTGATATCCTCTGCATTTTCGAGGATCTCCTGTTCATTTTCCAATTCCTCCTGTTCACTTTCCACCAATCTCAAACCAGAAAGTTCTTCTAATTGGAATTTATTGAAATCAGCTTCTTTTTTGAGTTCAAGAGCCTCGTGGGATAATTTATCTAATGCTTTCTTCTTCTCTTGAAAAATCTTAAATGCAGCGTTATAGGCTGATTTTTCTATTATACTCTTTGAAAATGCATCTACCAAACCAAGCTGATATTCTCCTTCGCCTATCTGAAGGTTATCGTGTTGGGAATGAATATCCATCAAAAATTTCCCTAGGTCTTTGAGTGTTTCCAACTTTACCGGGGTATCATTGATAAATGCCCGTGATTTTCCTGAGGGGCTTATTTCTCTTCGTATAATTGATTCTTTCTCAAAATCCAAGTCTTCCTTTTTGAAAAAATCTTCCAATCCATAATTTTGAATAGAGAAATTTCCTTCAACGACACACTTTTTGTCCATGTCAAGCAAGGCCTTGGTATCCGCCCTGTTTCCCAATAAAAGTCCTACTGCCCCCAGCATAATGGACTTACCGGCACCTGTTTCGCCGGTGATCATGTTCAGAGATATATTTGGTTCCATTTCCAGACTTTGGATCAAAGCATAATTGGTAATGGTTAGGGATTTGAGCATGATTTATTTAAAATGGAAAGACTGACAAATCTAATAAAAATTGATCTTAACCCTTGAGGAGATCATTGTATCTTCTTGCATTATTTGGATCTACCTTCAATAGCAGTTCCACTGCTTCTTCTCGGATTTCTTTTGGGGCATTTTTAAGAATCTTGCTGATTTCATCGCCTTTGGCATCAATAAATGCAATAGTGAATATACTGTTGGGCTGGGCTTGGTTTGCCTGTACCACCAAACGTATGGCTTCCACTATATTCTTGTAGGCTTCTTGTGGGTTGGAAATAATAATATCTAGGCCCTTTCTGTGGTAGAGGTAGACAGCTTCCCTTATTGGAGCAAAGACAGAAGATGTATAAATATCATTGATCAACCAATATCGGTTTCTTCTATCATTTGGGTTGGAGCCCCATCCCGGCCTTTGGGTTTGTTGGGCATTGTTGACTATGGTATTGGCGATTTCAAAGTATGAATCTCCCCCTCTCAAAGCAAAACTATCATAGTCAAATCCCAACGAAATATAGGCATAGTAGGCTAGTAAAGAACTTATATTATTGAGAAAAGAAAATCTGTTGAACTCCAAAGGTTGAGAAAGAATAAATTCAAAAGACCAGTTGCGGTCTATGAAGTTCATGACGAGTGATTCATAATTGGTTCCAAATACCGGTCGGACAGTTTGGACCTGAACCGTCGCATTATAAAATCCAACTTGAGGCATGTCGCTGATGGTGATCAGCATGTTTCCTTTGATCCTTTCTGTGGGTTGGAATTGGTCACCTGTCCAAGACCTGCCATTTAGGAATTGCTCAAAATTGACTTTCATGTCTTCAAAAATGGCAGTTTCTTGGGTCCTTGCCCTGTCACTGTTGATGATGACCGTGAAATTCAATTCTTGGCTGAATCCTTGAATGAGGGTGAAAAAGAAAAAAAGGGTAATTAAGAATATCCGCATATTGAATTTTATCTTTAAAGATAACGATAATTCAGTAGTCAGATTTTAACAGGAAGATTTTTTATCCCTTCCAAGATCATTTCTGCTATTTGTTTTTTGGGGAGTACTTCAGAAACCACTGATATACCGTCAGCAAAAAAGAGACTTACTTTGTTGGTATCCAACTGAAAGCCGGCGCCAGTATCTTTCATTGAGTTGAGGACAATCAGGTCAAAATTCTTTCTTTCAAGTTTAGATTTGGCATGGAATTCTTCATTTTCCGTTTCAAGTGCAAAGCCGATATGGATTTGATGGGGAAGTTTTTCTTTACCTAATGAAAGGGCGATATCCACATTTTTAACCAAATCCAAGGTCATTCCTTCACCTTCTTTTTTAATTTTTTCAGTGGCGGCATTTCGTGGGGCATAATCTGCCACAGCAGCAGCGAATACACTGATGTCCATTTTAGGATGAAGATTGGCTGCAGCTTGATGCATGTCCTTTGCACTGCGTACCGGATAAATTCTGATATTAGGATTGTTGGGCTTTTTTGCACCAACTCCCAGAACAAGATGAACTTCAGCGCCTTCGGAAGCAAATGCATCTGCCAAAGCTGCACCCATTTTACCGGAGGAATGATTACTGATAAATCGTACTGGATCTAAGGCTTCCTGAGTAGGTCCGGACGTCAACAATACTTTCTTTCCTTTGAAGGCCTGTTTTTTTGAAAAATGGGAAATGACATGTTCAAGAATATGTTCAGGTTCCATCATTCTTCCCAGTCCCGAAAGACCACTTGCAAGCTCTCCTTCCTCTGCGTCGAGAATAATATTGCCGAATGAAAGGATGGTTTCAAGATTTTTTCTGACCGAGGGATGTTGGTACATGTCCAAATCCATGGCGGGTGCAACCATCACCGGGCATCGCGCCGAGAGGTATATGGCAGCCATGAGATTGTCGCAAATTCCATTTGCCAATTTGGATAAGGTATTTGCTGAAATTGGGGCAATCAAAAATAAATCAGCCCAGAGACCTAAATCAACGTGATTGGTCCAGACTCCTGTTTTGGCATCATAAAATTGATGATGTACCGGATTTTTGGAAAGTGTGGCTAAAGTTAGGGGCGTAATAAAATCAAGAGCGGAAGTACTCATGATAACCTGTACTTCCGCTCCTTCTTTGACCAATAAACGTGTGAGGCTTGCAGTTTTATATGCTGCAATACTACCCGTAATACCAAGTAAAATCCGTTTGCCCCTAAGTTGCATTATTCTCCTTCAGGTGTTGTGTCAGGATGTCTGTAATATAATTTTCCTTCCATAAATTCCTCCATTGCCAAATTTGTAGGCTTTGGCATTCTTTCATAGAATTTGGAGATTTCAATCTGCTCTTTATTTTCAAAAACCTCTTCAAGGTTATCTACAGTAGAAGCAAATTCAGAAAGTTTGTTGTTCAACTCTTCCTTCATGGTTGAAGATATCTGCTTTGCTCTTTGGGAGACAATGTGGATAGATTCATAAAGGTTGCCAGTTGGGTCGGAAACTTTATCCAAATCCCTTGTGATAATTGATGGATTAACTGCCATAATATGATTAGTTATTTTTAATTTCTGTTGTTAATTCTGTAGTAGCTTCAGGTTGATTTATTTTGGCTGCATCAGCATCTAATTTGGCTTTTGCCAATTGTTCCTCATATTCCTTTTTTACTTTTAGGTGAGCTACAAGTTCAGTTTGGGATTTTTTGATCAATGTTTCTATGCTTCCTAAATATTTACTTTCAGGATATCTTCTTTTAAACTGATCCGCATATTTGGACACATCATTAAGCCTTTCTTCCTTTTTGTCAAAGACACTTCGCTCACCATAAGCCAAGGTTACTTCCACTAATTTGAATCCCAATTCTTCATTGTGTTTACTATCAGGGTAATTTTTTGCAAAATTCTGGAAATTGATAATGCAAGCCCGATAAAATTCTCCTGGATATAATCCTTCTGTTAATTTCAGATAAAGCAAGGATTCCTGATAGGCTTTTTCTTCAAATCTTATCTGAAGGTCATCGATCATCGCAGTAGCCCTTTCGAAGGAATCTGATTCTGGAAATCTACTGATAAACAGTTGAATGGCATTTACTGCATCATGACTGCTTTTTTGATCAAGATTATAATCCGGTGCATCAAGATACAGTGAATAAGCATTCATAAATAATGCTTCTTCTGCAAGCGGACTTCTATTGTAAGTTTGGTAGAATGTATTGAAGTAACCCGCGGCTTCAATATACCTTTTCATTCTAAAATGACTATAGGCATAATTGAAATCTGCAAGTTCTGCTTTCTCACTACCTCTAATAACGGGAAGGACCTTGTCGTATAAAATTATTGCTTTGCTATATTCTCCGGCATTGTAATACGTATTGGCGGATTCGTAGAGTTCTTCCCAATTAGTGCTTTTCTCTAATTTATAGAATTGCCCACAAGAAGAAGTTGCCAATGAGAACAAAAGGAGAATTAATGGAGTAAGGTTTTTCATTATTTTTCGAGGCGCAAATATAAGGGAATATTCATACTAATCCAATTTATCGATATCCGTAGGGTCTGCTTACTTCTTGACAACGAGTTTTTTGGTAACTATATTTTTGTTGTCAACAAATAAGGTATAAAAATAAACACCTGGATGGAGGTCTGCCACGTTAATGACAAGACTTTTTGTGGCTGGGTCTAATCGGTATTCAGCCACTGGATTACCTATGAAGCTATTGATTGTGATTTTTGCTAATGCTTTTGGATTTTTGAATTCATAATCTATTTGGGCAATCCTATTACTAGGATTGGGATAAACACTGCCTAGTGAAATGTCCTTATGGTTGGTTTCTTCAACACTGGGATTGAATACTTCATATACGGCTTCAATGACAAAAACATCCCTGATATTTTCTGTATTGGTAAAATGAAGGTCAAAATTCCCCTTGGTCTCTGTAATACCTAAATCAAACTCCAAATACATATCTGTAAATATTTCCCCTGGGGCTAGCATTAACTGGATTTTTGCCATCTCCCTTTTCGGATCGAGGCATTTGTCAGCAATGCAAAGTTTTATGTTTTGTGAAGACCCGATATTTCCACGTAGGAATTTGAGACTGTAGCCAACAGGTTGGGTACTTAGATTTTGAATAATAAGAGATTTGCGCTGAGCGGTACCTATCTTTCCATTGAATTCAATATTTTCGGATAACACACGCACCTGTGCTTCCGAATATATCGGAAGGAGCATAAGGGTGAGTGCAAAAAGTACGAAAATTTTTTTCATGTAAATTTTTTTTCAATAGGCCGATAACTGTTTTGATGCAATTCATTCTTTTGTACGTATAAAAATACCAAATAGGTTTGAACTATTAACACATTCGCGGTTAAAATTTGTTAACCTTTATGAAATTTTTTTTATGTGTCTCCGTTGTTAGAGATTTTAATTTTACCGTATAGTTAATTATCCAAAGGTTACTCCCCTGATTTAAGTTTTTCCTTTATTAATTTTTGTATTTCTTCCTCTTTGGGGTAGGGCACTATAGCCTCTGGCTCATTAAAAAAATTAAATTGATTTTCTTCTCTTTTTCTGGGTGTTCTCCATGAAAAAATCACTTCCATACTCGGTTTTTCACTTTCTCTCCATTTAAACCCTTCCAATTCCCGCTCGTCATCTTCCAACATATGGGGAGGTTTGAAGGATCCTTCCGGTTTTACAAGCCAATTGGTTTTAACCAAGTTTCCATTGTCAAAAAACATAATGATGTTGGCACAGAGCATTTTGTTCATCCCTCGAAGTGTTGAATCACCTATGAGATCAAAATAGATGGATTCACCATTCCCCTGTATGTGAAGCTTACTCATTTTCTGTTCTTTAAAATAACCAGTCATTTTCCGGCCTTTCATTTGATTGAAATTTCCAATAGTGTCCCGGGTGATCGTAAAGGCTTTCTGATTGAGATATACCCGGTCAATTTCTTCATTGGCTATCAAAAACCTGATGCTGTCTGCTGAAATTTGACTTTTGTTATCCCAAAGGATCGGATCCTGATAAAGATGGATTGTGGAATCAGCATAAATGTAAGCCAAGGAATCTGAGCGTCCATGTAGGCTAGATTTAATCAAACGGACATTGTTAAAAGCCAACAAATGCCTTCCTTCTGCCTTTTCGCTGTCTTGGGAAATAAGTGTGTCGGCTATCATATACATGGTGTCTGCCTCAAAATATTTCTGGACCAACGCATTTCCGTATACAAGGCTGTATTTCCGGTCTTCCCAATATTTCCCCTCTTCACCAAATATCTCTATTTCCCTTTCTTTATTTAAAACACTGACATTGATTTTTCCTTCGTAATACTTTTGGTTTTCATCATAAAAAAGGGTTTCTGCATATACTTTACTGGTTTCAGTCTCAACATCTCCATCGTAAAACCTGAAAATCTTATTCTCTGTATCATAAAAGCTTCCTTTTTGTGCGTTAAGCTTGTCGCCTTCTTTTGAAATGATATTGGTGACACCTACCGTTTCTGATGTTTTGGGAACTGTCCTGTAGATCAAAAAGTTTGTTCTTAGAGTGTAGTCTGGGTTTACAAGAATCACGTCCTCTGTAAAAGTGATTTTCTCAATAGATGTTTCGTAAACTCCGTTTTTACTGGTAAGAACATTGGTACTGTCCACGACTTTGCCGTCGTTGAAATAATTTGCTATACCGGTTGTCCGATCATAATCCAGAAATTCTGTGTATAGCGTCGTTGATTCATTTTTAAAAACTACCTTATTTCTGAGTTTGGCGATCTTGGTATTTCCGTCATACTCAGCATACCTACTATTGGTAGTAATCGGATCATTTTGATCAACAATCCTTACGTTTCCATAGAGTATGGCTTTGTTTTCATTTCGGTAGAAATGAGCAGAATCACAATAAATTAGAGAATTTTGGTGCTTCATTCTCACATTATGGAGGAGTCTCTCAAAACCTCCGGCACCCTGAAGGAGGTCAGCCTGTTGGATTTCCAACGTATTCTGAGCTTGGGAGGCTTGTACAAAAAGCAGAAAAATAAGGGTGACTAGAAAATAGATGTTTTTGATCATTTGGTTTGAAATCGATCCCAAAATTAATCAAAAATGGTATTTTTGATTTATGAAAGACCTTTTTAAAATTCATATACGTTCGAAAAATCTTTTGGATTTAAATAAAACGTACCTTTTGGCAATTAGCGGGGGAATTGACAGCGTTTGTTTGGGGCACTTACTGCATGAATTGGGTATCAATTTTTCCTTGGGACATGTTAATTTTCAACTGAGAGGAAAGGAAAGTGATGGAGATGAAGCCTTCGTGAGAAATATTGCGGCCCAATGGAAGGTTCCCCTATTTGTGACCAAAACCAATAAAGAATTTTTGAAATCAACTGGAAAATCCACTCAGATGGCAGCAAGGGATTTTAGGTATAATTGGTTTGAGGAGGTGACCAAAGAAAACGGATACGAAGGTGTTTTGGTGGCACACCAATTTGAGGATCAGATAGAGACCATTTTTCTCAACCTATTGAGGGGGACGGGGATAGAAGGATTATATGGAATGGCGGAAAAAAGAGGGATAATAATCAGGCCCTTACTGCCTTTTTCAAGGTCTCAGATCAGGACATTTATGGAGGAAAACGGGTTTGCTTGGAGAAATGACAGCAGTAATGATACGAATGATTATAAAAGAAATCTATTGCGAAACCGAGTTTTGCCTACATTAAGTGAGGATTTTCCCAACGGTCTTCAGGTACTTGAAATGAGTTTTAAAAGATTGAAGGATACTGGAAAAGCTTTTTTTGATCTATTTGGATTGTGGAGAGATCAACATGTTCGTTTGGAAGGAGGATATCAATATCTCGAAATTGTCAGCATAAAGAATTTGTCAGGTAGGCAATCGATGTTGTATTATTGGTTACGGGATTTTGGCTTTTCATATTTTGATGTGGAGGATGTAATAAAATCAGTCGAAATTGGAGAACCGGGAAAAACATTTTATGCAGGGGACTATATGTTGAATTTGGACAGGGACTTTTTCATTCTTGGAAAAAATGATTTCGAATGGGAACCTTTAAAAGTAAAAATCTATGATATAGAATTGAACCTCAGATCAAAGAAGTTTGATATCCTGAAATTGGGGACTGATTTTGAAATTGAGAAATCTACGGAAAATGCCATGCTGGATTTTGAGAAACTTAAATTCCCACTAACTGTCAGAAAATGGGAACAAGGAGACAGGATGGTGCCATTGGGAATGGATAAAGATAAAAAAATCAGTGATTTATTAGTAGATTTGAAGGTGCCGATGATCAAAAAAAAGCAGGTGTTGGTTCTACTCTCAGGTGATGAGATAGCATGGTTGATAGGTTTCCGGATCGGGGATCATTTCAAATGCACCCCATCCACCAAAAAGGTTTTGTATTTTAAAAAAGTAACATCATGATTAATCCTTTTTCAAAGACATTTAGTTCATCAGACTTGGAGACTTTCCAATTCCTTTCACAAATCAGATTTTTTGAAAAACTAAAAAACTCTGAAATGGCGCGCTTTCTATCAGCTATCCATTACAGGAAATATGTTAAAGATGAGGTGATATTTTTCAGGGGTGATCCTAGCCATGCTTTCTACGTGGTCAAATCAGGTCTTGTTAACTTGACGCTGGATATTAAAGATGATTTTGAGGTAATAAAAGAAGTGAGAAAAATGGAAGCTTTTGGAGAGAACTCTTTGCTGGAGAATACCAAAAGGATTTATACAGCGGTGGTCTATTCAGAACAGTCAGAGTTACTTGTAATCCCTCATTTTGCTATTCATGAAATTTTTGATAATAATCCCAAAATCACGGCAAAGATGATGACTTCACTTGCCGAATTTTATAATGAAAACAATATAAGATTGTTTAAGTCTTACAAAAGTTCATTCGGTTTCTTTAATTTGGGAGAGATGTTTGACACTTCAACAAGATGATTTTTAAATAAATTATTTCTTTATCTATTTATCTATACCGATTAGCAAATACTTGGGGGCACTCAATGAAGTAATCACTGGGATTGCTTTATAAAACAGGCTTTGTTTAATAACTTAGCGCCACTTTGAAATCAAAATATAAAACTTAAAATAATCATATAATTATGACAAAAGTAACAGTAGTAGGTGCCGGAAATGTAGGTGCTACATGCGCAGATGTATTGGCTTACAGAGAGATTGCGGAAGAAATTGTATTGATTGATATCAAAGAAGGTATAGCCGAAGGTAAAGCTTTGGATATTTGGCAAAAAGCTCCAATCAATCAATACGATAGCAGGACAATTGGGAGTACTAATGATTACAGTAAAACCGCAAATTCAGATGTAGTAGTCATCACCTCAGGCTTGCCAAGGAAGCCAGGTATGACCCGTGACGATCTTATTGAGACCAATGCAGGTATCGTGAAGTCAGTTACAGAAAATGTGGTGAAACATTCACCAAATGCCATTATCATAGTAGTTTCAAACCCCCTAGATGTGATGACATATCAGGCTCATATCACTTCTAAGTTTTCAAGAACAAAAGTACTTGGAATGGCCGGAATACTTGATACAGCTAGATACAGAGCATTTATTGCAGAAGAACTTAATATTTCCTCCAAGGAAATCCAGGCAATCCTCATGGGTGGCCATGGTGATACCATGGTTCCACTACCTAGATATACCACTGTTGCCGGTATTCCGGTAACTGAACTGATAGATGCGGACAAACTGGATGCTATAATCGAAAGAACGAAGTTTGGTGGTGGGGAATTGGTGAAACTAATGGGTACTTCTGCATGGTATGCACCTGGTGCAGCGGCCGCACAAATGGTTGAATCCATTTTGAAAAACCAAAGAAGGGTATTCCCTGTTTGTATTAAGTTGGATGGCGAGTATGGAATTGATGATTGTTATCTTGGGGTCCCTGTGATATTAGGTAGAAATGGGGTTGAAAAAGTGTTGGAGCTTGATCTCAATTCAGCGGAAAAGGCATTAATGGAAGTTTCCAGAGGACATGTCAAAGAGGTGATGAGTGTATTGGATAAAATCTCCAGCAAGTAAAATTCTAAACGATTATAATCAAAATCCCGGTTTTATATCGGGATTTTTTGTTTTTTTGTCTATTCAGTTTTGATCCCACCCCGCCACTATCCCATTTGAAAGTGAAAAAAATTATAATTGCTCTTCTCATTTTGCTTGTATTCGGAATTGGGGGATTTTTTGCCTATAAAATTTTTTTCCAGGAAAAAACAAGGAATGCTCTTGAGTTGGTATCTGCGGATGCTGTTTTGGTTTTTGAAACTTACCAGGCAGTCATGGCTTGGAATCAAATGGTCACCCAACCGATTTGGGGCAAATTGTCAGGTATTCCAGCGCTTCAGCAGGCAGAGAATAGTCTTTTGGTTTTGGATAGTCTTGTAGGAAAGTCCGGAAATCTTGAGAGATACCTCAAGGGAAATCAGTTTTCGATTTCATTACATCCTGTTGGAAAAGAGGAATTCGATTTTTTGTTTATTCTCGCTTTGCCACCCGATGCAGATTTTGGATTGGTCAGCCAACTTGAAAAAAATTTGAAAGCGTCAGTTTCCATTTCCTCCAGGAATTATAGTAGTGTCCTTGTCAAGGAATATAGAGATAAGGAAAATGATAAGGAACTGACCTATGCAAGTGTAGGGAATCTGCAGATTTTAAGTTTTACTTCATTCTTGGTCGAAGATGCGATCAGACATTCCCAGAATGATGCTTTGGGCGGATTCAAAGAAAAGCATAAAGATCTGATCAAAGCTCTGCCCACACCTCATGATCTGGGTGTACTCAGACTTGGGAGCGATGGTTTGAGCAATTTTGTCAAAGTAGTTACCAGGGGACCCAATCATTCAGGTTTGGATGATTTTTTCCATAATAAGATTTCAGCAAATCTTGAACTGAAGTTTACCAAAAGTCAGATTTTACTGGAGGGATTGGCGATACTTGGAGAAAAACCCAACATAGGATTCTCAGTTAATCCTCAAGCCGCCATTACATCCTTCAAAGACTTTATTTCCAATAGAACGGCAGCTTATTTTCAATACCAGTTAGAGGATATTCATCAGATTTCCAATTTGCTGGAAACAGAATTTACATTCAAAAGCACAGTTATGGGTGAAATTGATAACTTACTCATAAATGAAGGATTTTTAGATAACCTAACTGGACATCTAGGTATGGTGTATTTGGAGAAATTGAATCAAGAACCGCAGGATAAATTGCTTTTTCTCAGGTCCAAAGATTCGCTTCGGCAAATAGATTTGTTGAAAAAATTCGCTTTTGGTTCTGAAATCGATGGGGCTGTATCCAGATTTACAGATAGTTATAGAGGAAAAGATATTCTAATTATTACTACCAAAGAATTTCCGGCGCATTTATTTAATGGAAATTTTTTAGGTTTCGACAATACCTATTTGGCATCGTTTGGAGATGTTCTTGTTTTGGGGAATAGCATCAAAGCAATAAAAATAGTCATCGATGATATCGGCAATGACAATGTATGGAGTAAGTCCCTGAAACATAAAAAGACCTTGGAAGATCTTTCATCCGGTTCTGCTTATAATTTTGTCCTGGATATCCCCCGTTTTTGGCCAAATATCCTTGACGCAAGCTCCCCAAATTGGAAATCTTTTTTTCAAAAATATTCCCCACAATTTCAAGCAATAGATAAAACGTATTTAAAACTGGCCAAATCTGATAATCAACTTACCGTCAGATTGGAATTGTCTTACAATCTCTCACAACCAAAACTAGACCAGCAAGTGATCTTGATGGAAAACTCCTCCGTCACTTTTGAGGATAAACTGATATTTGGACCACAAAGTATTCAGAATTTTAATGACAAAAGTCTTGAATTTGTAGTTCAGGATGAGCAAAACAGGATTCACCTGATCACAAATGAAGGGGATTTCGTGTTTTCTTATGAACTCGACGGCCCTGTGATTTCTGAAATATTCCAGTTCGATTATTATAAAAACAACAAACTCCAACTGCTTTTTGCCACAAAGAATTTTATCTATGCAATAGATAGGTTTGGGAATCTGCTTCCTGATTTCCCGATCAGATTTTCTCATGGTAGAATTTCTCATCTTAACTTATTGGACTATGACAATAGCCGGGATTACAGGTTCTTCATCAGCACGATGGAGGGAGATTTGTATTTGTCAGATCAATCAGGAAAAGTATTGGAGGGATGGGATGGAAAAAAAATCAACGCCCCACTTTCCGTTAAACCCACTCACCATAGGATTGCAGGAATAGGTGACAGAATGTTGGCTTTGGCTAATTCCGGGGAATTGTATCTTTTCAATAGAAAGGGGGATGCCGAACTGGGAAGTCCGATAAGGTTAGGAGAAAATCTGGCAACTGATTATGTTTTGTTGGAAAGAGGAAGTGCCAAAGAAACACGTTTGGTGACGGTTACCCAGACCGGTGAAGTTGTGATGGCGAATTTTTTAGGGGAAATTACCTATAGAAATCAGCTTTTGAGACCTGATAGGGAAACTGAGTTTCATCTGATCAAGGATCAAAAAGATGACAGGTATGTCTATGCTGTCCATGAATACAACAAAATTTCAGTTTATGACTCGGATAATAATCTATTGTTTTCAAAGAATATCTTTTCAGATAATATCCAATTCCAGTTTTTTTCCTTCGGAGCAGACAAGAACATATTTGTTGTCCTTGATCTGAATCAGGAATTCATTTTCCTATATGATCTCAAAGGAAATCTGTTGACAGCCAGGCCAATAGATGGTAGTCAAAAACTGGAGATCAAATATTCTGCTGCACAAAATGAATATGTCATTTATGTGGTCAGTAACAATAAATTTTCTGAGTATCGACTTCCTATATAATTTACCGGTTTCCATTAAAAGGCTAAATGCATGGTCAGAATTTAAATCAATTTTCTTTTAGATTTTCCTGATGGAAATGATATTATTAACTTTGCCGCCAAATTGAACAAAAGAGATGTATATTAATAAATATTTGATTCCACTTATTTTTTTATTGTTGATTTATTCGGGACAGGTTTTTGGACAGATAGTTCTGGATGAAAATCAAATACCAATCGTTCCTGAAGATTTCCATAGCCTAAATACTCCCTATACTGCTACGCTCAGTTTTTTTTATAACCTAAGGGAAGATAATTATGATCCAAAAACCGCTGCGGAAGCTTTAAAGCTTTCTCCTGACAATCAAGCTGAAGCTGAAAAATTGGCAATAAAGTTGAAGCAGATTTTTGATGGAAATGGGGTATATGTGAGGATTTCAGAGGTCCCAAATTATCCGGATTATATTGATAGTCTTTATAGTAAGCAGGCAAAGTTTTTTTTTGATACCAAAAAACTTCCTTTGGTATATTTAGAAAAAAGAAATGGGGAGTGGAAATTCAGCGCTTTTACAGTTTCTCAGATTGAAGAGATGCATAAGGAAACCTATCCATTTGGAACAGATAGGCTCCTTAATTTTCTACCCAAATTAGGGAATCAGGTTTATCTAGGTTTGCATTTTTGGCAATTGGCAGGCTTGTTTATTCTCATTTTGTTGCTTTTCCTTTCCCATAAGATCATTACAGTGTTGCTTGATAAAGGTTTCCTGTATGCATTGGCCAAGCTTGGCTATGGATATGTCGGGGAAAAATATCTGCTGCCCGTGGCAAGGGTTACAAGTATTTACCTGATTGTAGTGATGTCTTCGCTATTCATAAGGCTTTTGCAGCTTCCTATTGAAGTAGTGGCTTTTGCCTTAAAAGTACTGAATGCAGCTAAACCATTGATCATTACCATAGTATTTTACAAAATCGTGGATATAGTGGCCATGTATTTTGGCAAGCTAGCTGAAAAGACTGAATCAACACTTGATGACCAATTGGTTCCATTGTTGAGAAAAACCCTCAAAGCTTTTGTGGTCATTGTGGGTACCTTGTTTGTACTCAAAGAAGGTTTGGAAGTAGATATAGTACCCTTCCTTACGGGGCTTTCTATCGGAGGGCTTGCTTTTGCTTTGGCAGCACAGGATACCATCAAGAATTTTTTTGGGTCAATTATGATTTTTATAGACAAACCTTTTCAGGTCGGCGATTGGATTACTTCTGGAGATGTAGACGGCACAGTGGAGGAGGTGGGATTTAGGTCTACAAGAGTGAGAACATTCCGAAATTCAGTAATGTATATTCCCAATGGGAAGATAGCAGACTCTACTATTGACAATCATGGGCTGAGGCATTTTCGGAGATTTTATACCACATTGACGATTACCTATGATACGCCTCCCCAATTGATTGAGGTATTTGTGGAAGGGTTGAGAAAAATTGTTGACAATCACCCAAATACCAGAAAAAACGCTTACAATATTTATTTCAATAACCTTTCAGCCTATTCTCAGGACATCATGTTTTATATCTTTTTCGAAGTTCCCAATTGGACCGAAGAATTGAGATGCAGACATGAAATTTTGATTTCAATTGTCAGTTTGGCCAATGGTTTAGGAGTTCGCTTTGCGTTCCCAACTCAGACACTGCACATGGAGAGTTTCCCCGAAAAAAATACCCTTGTCCCCAGTTACAACCATGATATGGCCCTTTACCAAGGGAAATTGCAGGAGTTTATGGCAAAAGAATTGTTCAAGAAAGATTCGAAGGATTAGATATTTTTTTGATTCAATCTTCCACTCTTAAAAGTTTATTAGAGTAATTCATTTCACCGCCATCTCCCATTACACTTAAAAGGATTACGTAATCCCATTTGATCTCAGAGGTATGGATTTTTAAATTTTCTTTAATCTTGGAATTGGTGAACCAAAATAAGGTAGTCCTGAAATCAGGGAAACTAGGATCCGTTATATCCATATTGAAATGTGGGGATTGAAGTTTTTTTGGCTTTTGGATTTCTGGGTAACTGAGGTACAATGCTTTTTCCGGCAACTCAAATCCACCAAAATCATTGTCAAAAGAAGTAAAGCTTATAACGCCTGAAAATTTATCATTATTAAAATAAAATTCTCTGGTAATCACGTCAAGTTTTTTGATTTTTAGCGGGTTGAATTCCGACAATGCATCAGTGTCAAAAACAGGCATAGCGTCTATCATGATTAAGGGATTCTCACGGAACACCCCATCTAGCGGTGTATTTGAAACTTTGAAAAGTGTTTTTTTAGCTTGCTTCCTGACCCAAACTTCAGGAACATATTCCCTTAAAGTAGTTTCGACATCATCAAATCTCGTGTAGTCATCCAACAGGTAAGTAATGTCGGGTAGGAATCCCGTCATAACCGGCAAATTTTCAACATTTTTTGAAGGGTAAAAGTAGGATGCAACTTGGGATGAAAGAATCAAGTCCATTAAAAAGTCCTTGTCAGAAGGCTTTAATAGTAGCGGTGGGAAAACAAAGTCATCTTTTAGTTTGAAAGGGAGAAAGGGTGAAACAGGACTGAAATTAAGTTGATTAACTTGGTCGGTAGATTGGGCAATCAAAAAATCATAATCCCTGAAAGCCCCCAACTCAAAATAAAGGTCTCCATACAAATTTGATTTTGAGGAAATGCCTACGGACTGAAGACCATGTGCTGAAACAAAGAAGGTTTCGGTTGTGTCAATTTTTTGATTCAGATTTTTAGCAGCAATAATGTGCCCAAATGGTTCAGGAACAAGTGGTTGGTCCAAAGGGAATTTCTGATAAATCCTGCCATCGATTTGACCGTGGAATGCTTTTGGCAAAAAAGGATTGAGTACAGAAACTGAAACAGTTACCGTTTTATTTTTGAATTCTTCAGGAACTTCAAATGTAAACTCCTTTCTGGTAAGAACTCGTAATTTATTATCAGCAAGAGCTCCTAAATCTTCAAAGACATAATTAGGGGGCTGCGTAATAGTGGGGGAATTTCTTGGGGAATTTTTTGGATTGATAATGGTGATGAATTGATTGAAAACTCCATTTTCACTCAATATTGGGCTGATTCTGGTATAAAACCTTAAAAGATAATGGTCTGATTCAAGTTGATCAGGGATTTCAATAAAACCTTCAGTTACACCTGATTCCAATGCATGTATGGATTGGGCCACAGGCTGACCTTCTCTATTTATCAGTTCAGCATAGGCTATTTTGGAATTTTGATACTGACTTTTGGGCATCTGTACATTCAGTGAAAACCAAATTGTTTCACCTGCTACGGCTATGTTTTTGGAAACATGTGCCTTCACAGTTTCAGTAAAATCATTTTGACCCTGAACCCAATTAGGGAGCAGTATCAAAAGAAATGACAACCATACAAATGGAAATATTTTTTTCATGGGTCTGTTCATCAATCCTCCCAAAAATCAGGTCTTACATTACTTCCTCTCAAAGTACAATCCGCACATCTTGTTTCAGTTCCCCTATAGCCTATAATTCCCCCCATTTGATTGACAACTTGAACTGTAGGTGTAAAATTGGGTCCCGAAAACTCCAAAACGTAGGAAGGAGGAGGAATGGTGTCCGGCTCTACCCTACAACCGAGGTAATCCGGAATAAATACATTCCATGGCCTGACGTCTTGAACATTGATATAGAATCGTTTGAAACTTGATTTCCCCATACTTACAAATCCTATGGCAACTGTGGCAGAGGAATTGACAGGATTGATGTTGCCACTTATCAGGGAAGGTAGGGGACTGAAAATGCCCCCAATATCTTCCGTATTTTTTCTCATGATTTCCCAAAAATCAAATGCGTCTTTGTCAACAGCCCTTTGTCTCACTGAAATACTGTACCGTGTCATCAATTTATCGGAAAGGTTGGGAATGAAGACAATTTCTTTTTGGTTGATCCGGTTGTTGGCAAACCTACCTGCATTGTCCAATACAATACGATTGACTTTGTTTTCCAGCCAGCACAATCCTACCTGTTGTTCAGGTCTTCTGAGGTCAATTCCTCCTGTCGCGGGGTTGAATAAAAATGCTGTCGGAAACGGCGGTCTGAATAGCCAAGTTTCCTCATAATCCCAAAGAAAATAAACTGCCTCGTCATTTCCCTGAGTGCTGACATGAATGTTTACACCATCATCACTCCTGGTAAAGTCGACGTTTTGAATCGGTGGACTCACCTTTGCAATTAATGGATCGGACTCGTATTCCTGATTATCAAGAAGAAGAATATTGATTTTGTAGGTAAGGTTTGGGTCAAAGGTGCCGATAAGTCCATAGGTTCCTAGTTCTTTTTCTGTAAACCCCCAAGATTCTCCATTTTCAGATATGAGCGTAATAACTGCTCCTGATTCTATCCTGCCCTCTTTTTCTCCCCTCAAAGGACTCGTTCTACTCAGTTTCAAAATGGACTCTTGTTCATCAATTTCAATAAAACCTTCCACTACAAGGTAATTTAAATCCATCGTAGTTACATCAGGCTCAAAGGGGTCTCTGCATCCAACCAATATTATGAAAGGAAGAAGGAAAATAACAAAAACATAAAGAAATCTTTTCACCATTAGATTCTGAAATTATAGGTGATAAATGGAATTGGCTGCGCAAATATGGAAAGCTGATATCCCTGCAATATCCCATTAACGGGAGTGAAATACACGGAATATGGATTTCTCCTGCCCAGAAGATTGTAGACACCGACCGACCAAGAAGAATGAGCCAATTTTCTGATTTTGTGATTGCCTTCTATGTTAACAGAAAAATCAAGTCTGAAGTAATCGGGTATTCTATATTCATTTCGGTCTGAAAAGAAGACTCTTTCAGAACCACCATAGTTGAATTTGGCAATCGGAAGGGTTATAGGTCTTCCTGTACTGTAATTGGCGTTGATAGAAGTGCTGAACCGCTTGCTCCATTCATAATTGCCTACAAGGACTGCATTGTGAGGCTGGTCAAAGTTATTAGGATACCAATTGCCGTCATTGATTTTTTCAGCTGTTTCTTCCTCAGCTGTCCTTAGAAGTGATCTCGAATAAGTATAGCTGACCCATCCGTTCAATTTTCCAATATTTTTCCTTAATAATATCTCCACACCATAAGCCCTTCCGTCAGTTCGAAGTATATCTTGTTCTATGGTATTGTTCAATAATAAGGTAGAACCTGATCTGAAATCAATCAGGTTTTTCATATTCCTATGATAGGTTTCAACCGAAAATTCATAAGCATCAATTTTAAGATTCCGGTAATATCCTATGGAAATCTGATCGCCCCATTGAGGTCTGATATTTGGGTCGCTGAGTTTCCAAACATCCGTTGGAGCTATTGCGGAGTTGTTGGTCAAGAGATGGATAAACTGTCTGTTGGTATTGTACCCGGCCTTGATGGAAGAAACATTGTTCAAAATATACCTACCAGAAACTCTGAACTCAGGTCCATGATAAACATTGATGGTCTCTCCCGGTCCAAAACTTCGTTCACCGATCAGTGTGGAAGATGATATGGGTTGACCTTGTTCGTATACCCTTTCTGTGTTAGGTCCTAAATATTGATAGATCACATATCTTCCGCCATAATTCACTGATAAGCGGTCATTTATTTCAAAATCATCCCCCAGATAAAAAGCCGTTTCCAATGCCCTTTCAGGGTTGACTTCCTCTGAGATGACGATTGATTCCTCACCTGATGGGGAAATATAACCCGGTTGCAATCTGTAATTGATTGTACTCGCTCCGAAGTTGAGCTTATGTCTTTCATCGAGGGCATAGGTGAAATTGGCCTTTAGAAAATGTTGTTTGATGTCAAAACCTAAATCAAATGAATTGGCTGGATTTTCTCTACCTTCAATTCCAAAATTATAATGGTCTCTTCCAATTACCGTTTCCAATTCCAATCTTTCATTGAAATAGTGTACCCAGGATAAATTGAAGCTTTGATTTTGGTATTGGAATAAGGTGTCTCTGTCAAACCTGAAGCTGTCACTACTGAGATAGGAGTTGAGCCTAATGGTGTTTTTTGGATTGATTTTGTGGGAAACATTGAAATTAAAATCATAAAAGGAAGCTCTTGCGTTGTTGAGGTCTGTATTTTCTTCAAGCACATTCAAAAGCCAATCAGAATAGGTAGACCTACCACCGACAATGAATGTTGTGTTTTCTCCGATTGGCCCTTCTACTGTCAAGCGGCCTGTGAGTAAGCCTATTCCGCCCTTTACCCTTATTTTTTCAGCATCACCGTATTTGGCATTGACATCAAGGACTGATGAAAGCCGTCCCCCGTATTTGGTTGGTATACCTGCTTTATACAGGTCCACTGATTCTACCATATCAGGATTGAAGGCAGAAAACAATCCGAAAAGATGGGATGGATTATATATGGTCGCGTGGTTGAAAAGAATGAGATTCTGATCTGCGGCGCCTCCGCGGACATTGAAGCCTACGCTAGCCTCCCCGACAGTTTGTACACCGGGCAAAGTCAGGATACTTCTTATTACATCCACTTCTCCCAAAATTGCCGGCATCTTTTTCATGGCTTGGATGTTCAGCTTTTGGACACCCATCTCCGGTCTTGAGATATTTGTCATTTTTTCTGAACTTACTACTACTTCCGATAGACTGATGACATTCTCTTCTATAGCAATATCCAAAATGCCATCTCCTTGTATGCTGATTTGCCTTTGTTCAACAAATCCGCCAAGATTTTGTATGAAAATAGTATGTCTTCCAAGAGGTAGTCTGATTTCAAATTCACCATTTTCATTGGCGATGGCTCTGGTGAAATTTATTTTTTCAAAAATGATGGCTCCGAAAATAGGATTTCCTGTTTCTATTCCTGTCACTCTGCCTTTCAGAACAGCTTCTTGACCTGTGGAAGAAGAGCCGATAACATATAACTTGTTTCTGGAGAAAGTCCTTTCAATATCTGAAAGTCTTGCTATGCTATCTTGTTCATTAATATCATTCTTTGGCAAGAAAAAATCATCAGGTAAGCTAAGATCCAATTTTTTGTCTTTGGTAATAAATACTCTATTTTTTTCGTCAATAGTGAAGACAAAATCCGTGTTTTCGAAAATCCCGGAGAGAACCTGATTGAGTGTATTGTCTATTGCGCTGATATTTACAGTTAGACTTTGGGTTTCTTCCTCAGAAAAATAAAATCTGAATTTTGTCGAAGATTCGATTTGCTGGGTAAAACGCTTGAAAGAAATTCCAGCAAACAGCCCATTGATTTTCTCATCACCTGTTGGGGTCCTCACTTGCCCCTCCGAGGTACCAATGCTAAGTATCAAGCCAAAAAAAAGTAATATGAGACCTTTTTTCATTGCAATTGTTTGTTATGAATTTCAGTCAAATATCCAAGAAAACCCCTTTGATTTCCCCTAAAGTAGATTTGATTTTTCTTCAGTTCTTTCAAGATTGCTTTTTTCTCCAATCCTAGAAACTCAAATGCCTGTTTTCTCTTTTTGACTACAATGACCTCTTTGTTTTTTTTCAAAAGATAATCTGAGCTCTCGGTAAAATAGCCACTGTATTTTCCCACCTCTTTTTTGGCACTTGTTGTTTTGTAATGCTTGCATAGTAATTGGGCATTTCCATCTTTCACCAATTCGTAAAAACCATTATGATGCTGAGAATAGGAATCATTGTTTTCAATATGGACAAAAACGGTTTTCTCTGGAGCAAATAAAGTAAAGGCATTTATTTTTTCACCATTAAGAAGTATTTTTCGGCTGTGGACAGGATGGAATGTAATAATTTGATCCTTTTGAATATTGTATAATAGAGGGACCGATTCATAGGTCAGTCCATTGATGGTTAAGGTTCCTTTTTCAAAGCTTTTAGATCGGAAATATGGGTTGCCTTCAATGTTGGCTGGAGGATCCACATAATAACCACCGCTGATTACTTCCTGATGGAATGGAATATTGCTTAAATAGGACCTTTCAAGGTCATACTGTTCCTGCGCAATGGCAATGCCATTAAGAAATATGCTTACCAAAATGGAAAAAAATATGGTTTTCATAGGTTATTGAGGGTACTGAAAATTAGTGGTTTGAATATATAAAAAATTTTTAGGTGAATTTTATTCCTTCTATTCGATTTACATGGATGGTAGAAAAAAAGCGCTCGGATTGATTAATATTAAATTTCAACAATCTCATTAATGTTCAAATGATCACAAGACGTCATGCTATCAAATCAATAAGTTTGGGTACCGGATTGTTATTGACAAGCAGTGCTGCAAATGCCCAAAAATCCAAAAAAGAGAGCCAATTTAGTTTTTGTCTCAATACCAGTACCATTATGGGACAAAATCCAGGCCTTCTTGGTTATTTGGAAATTGCCGCAAAGGCAGGCTATGAGGGTGTTGAATTGTGGATCAGGGATATTCAGGCATATTTGGAACTAGGTAATTCAATAACTTCTCTGCGAAAACATATCAGCGACTCCGGACTGAAATTTGAAAATGCCATTGGATTTGCGCCATGGATGGTCAATGATGATCAAAAAAGAAAATCTGGATTCGAACAGATGGAAAAGGAGATGGAAATGTTGGCAGAATTGGGATGTATGAGAGTTGCTGCCCCCGCAGCAGGTGTCACTGATCAATTAGACTTGTTCAAAGCAGGTGAAAGGTATAAGGCCTTATTGGATCTTGGAAGGAAAACCGGGGTGATGCCACAGTTGGAGTTTTGGGGGGCTTTCCCTTATTTCCATCATCTTGGGCAAGTTTTGATGGTAGCCGCAGTGGCCAATGATCCCGATGCAAGGATTTTGCCGGATGTTTACCATCTTTATAGAGGGGGTTCTGGGTATGAAGGTTTAAAGATGCTCAATGGGAATCTGGTTGAAATTTTTCATATGAATGATTTTGTTTATACCATTCCAAGAGAAAAACAAGAAGACAAAGACAGGGTATACCCAGGAGATGGAGCGGCCCCTATGAAACAAATCCTAACAGATCTCAAGAATATGGGAGGAAAAAAAGTCCTTTCATTGGAATTATTCAACCAAGATTATTGGAAATATGATGCCCTTCAAGTTGCCCGATTGGGTTTGACTAAAATGAAAAAACTGGTTGAAGGAATCTAATTATCGAAATAATTTTCTAGGATTATCTGCTTTCATACCACAAAAGAGGGTTACCTAAACTAAGAGCTGATTAAATACCGATTCATGCTTTATTCTCTTTTCTGTCAAGAAAACCAAATGAATCAAAGTAAATGGCATCATTGCGGATAATCATTTACTTTTATTTGATGCCTTAGTCGTTAAAAGTTATAGTGAATTTGGTTCCTACATTGACCTCACTTTCAACACTGATGTCTCCACCGAGACTTTTTATATGATTATATATAAGGTATAATCCTATGCCCTTACTATCTGAATGGTTATGGAATTTTTGGTTAATCCCGAAGATTTTATCCTTTACTTTATCCATATCAAAACCAAGACCATTGTCTTCAAAGATTAATTTCTTTTTACCATGTTGAATTGAGCTAGTGATCGAAATGACAGGAGTAACTTCAGGTTTTGCATATTTGATGGAGTTTGTGATCAGATTCAGAAAGATACTTCCCATATAAGCACTATTGAATTCTATCTCCTTTAATTCCTCAAAATCAAACTGAAGAGATGCTTGAGAATTCTTGATCAATGAGGGGATTGATTTCAATACTGAATCCAATGAATCTTTAAAGTTAATTTTTTCTATCTCCTGACTTTTTTTATCCTCATCATACAAAATATCCACATAATTATTGAGTGTTTCTTTGAGATTGTCACTTGATGATTTTAGGACCTCAATTAATTTCAATGTCCTAGGATCCTGAATTTTTGATGAATCCAAAAGTTGAAAAATAGAAATTAAATTATTGACAGGAGCCCTAAGGTCATGGGTAACGGTGTAGGAAAGGTTTTTTAGTTTTTGATTAATATCAGTCAAATTATGCAACAAAAGATTTCTCTCCAATTCTAAATTTTTCTTAAGCGAAATATCCTTAGCAATGGCAAAGATCAATTCTTCATTTTCCAAATACATGGATGTCCAAGAGAGCCAAACAGTTTCACCGTTTTTGGTAAGATACCTATTTTCAAAATTTAGCAGGGGATGGCTTTTGGTAAGTTTCGTCCTTGCTTCAGCAGTTATATCTTTGTCCTCAGGATAGACAAAATCATTGATAGGTCTAGAAAATAATTCCGCTTCAGAATAGCCCAATAAAGATGAAACAGCAGGGTTTATTCTTTTGAAATAGCCATCATAACCTGCAATGCAAAATAAATCCGGAGATATGTCAAAGAATATTTCAAGTTTTTGAAGTATTCCTTCTTCCGCGTAATGTTTACTCATCTGAAAATCTTATTTGAAAACCTGTAGAATTTTTTGGGTGTTTGCATTCTAATCATGTCAAGTTATGTAAAAAGTTTAGCATCTTTTAAAATTTTTAATTTTTAAATTACCTGATGTAAAAGAAGACCTTATAAAAATTAATCCAAAAAAATCAATAAAAAATAAGGGCATAAACCATAACTGAAATAAAGGCCAAAATAGGGCCGAGCAATATCATCATCAAGCCACCGGGTCTGAAGCTTTTTTGTTCGATCATTCCGGTAGAATAGGAAATGGCATTTGAGGGCGTGGATACTGGAAGCAATAGAGCACATGAACAGCTTAATGCAACTATCAAAGGAACGGCGAAACCCCAGATACCGGGAAGGGAGAGTCCTAAGGGAACAAGTATGGAAGCTGCTGCTGTATTACTCATGATATTGGATATTAATACAGCAATGATCGAAAACACAATGGCCACTCCAATCATAGGAATTGGCAAGAGTGTTATTTGTTCCATGATGATGTCAGTCAGCCCCACATCTACCATGGCAATACCCAATGCCAGACCTCCTGCTACCAACATCAGCGTATCCCAAGGCAGTCTTCTGACATCTTCAGCTTTTATTACCTGAAAAAGTGTAAGCAGAACTATTGGAATAGCCGAAGTTGCTGCAATCGGAATCCCGTGAAGAGGCTCTGTCAACCACATGGATATTGTTACAAACAAAGTGAAAATTACCGCATTTTTTTCAAAACCCTTTTTGAGGTTAGATTTCCCTATCAATTCGGTAAGGTCGAGGACTACATTGTCCAGATGAAGTTTTTTGGTCAAAAATTTCCAAAATAGATAAACAGATATAAATGCCATGGGTACTCCAAAAAGCATCCATTCTATGAAAGAAATGTTAATCCCTTTTTCCTGCAAAGCACCTACGGCAATGGCATTTGGAGTACTACCTATGATAGTTCCCATGCCACCAAGTGTTGCAGCAGCTGGAATACCTATTAATAAAGCTTTTGTGTATTCCGAATTTTTACCCATCATTCTCGCCAACGGTAAAATGGAAGAAATCATCATTGCGGTGGTCGCTGTGTTGGACATGACCATACTGCCCACAGCTGTTGTTAACATTAAGCCTAATAATAATCTGTTAGGGTCTGATCCAAATTTATTCAGGGTAAATTTAAACAGCGCCCTATCCAAGGATACAATACTCATCCCTTCCGCCAGAAAAAAACCACCAAGCAATAGCCAAATCACATTGCTCGTCCAAGTGCCAAGGTACATTTCAACGGGTGTTTTTTGTCCTTCTAGGACAAAATCTGTCCCAAAGCCAAATAACAGTCCCGCAATGATGAATATCCCCACTGCAAATGGAGGGATTGCCTCCGTCACCCAAAGCCCAACTGCCAAAACTCCTAAGAAAAACACATAATTTACATCATCCTCATATCCCAAATTTCTAAAGAATGAGGTGATGAAAAATGCCAGAATAAAATTTCCGGTAAATGTTGAGGTTGCCCAAATCCATCCGGATTTGAGCTTTCGGTAAAGTCGGATTGAAGCCCTTCTTGAGTCGTTGGAAGCCATGAAAAAAGTAGCTTGATTTATTTATCGGTAAAAATATATAATTAAATCTAGTTGATAGACTCATTTCTTTTTAATCCATATAGCAACCTAAAATTATTTAGATTTGACTTCCTTTTCCGGAATATTTTGGAGAAATAATAAAGCATATACTATGAATCAGACTCCTCTTGCGGAACGCATGCGTCCCACCCTTTTAGAAGAATTGATTGGGCAGGAACATCTTTCAGCACCTCATTCATTTTTACATAAAGCCATTAAAAGTGGAAATGTCCCCTCATTGATCTTATGGGGACCTCCCGGGGTGGGAAAGACCACCATTGCCAATATCATTGCCAATGAAATCAAAGCGCCTTTTTACACATTAAGTGCGATCAGTTCTGGGGTGAAGGATATTAGAGAAGTTATTGATAAGGCAAAATTCCAAATGGGAGTGGTGCTTTTTATTGATGAGATCCATAGGTTCAATAAATCCCAACAGGATGCCCTCTTAGGGGCTGTTGAAAAAGGAGTGATCAGATTGATAGGAGCCACCACCGAAAATCCATCGTTTGAAGTCAATGCTGCATTACTTTCCAGATGTCAGGTTTTTACCTTAAATTCATTGGGTAAAACAGAGCTTGAATCTATGATTCATCAGGCCCTGGAAAAGGATGTTTTTTTAAAAAAGAAAAAAGTAGAATTAAGGGAAACAGAGGCACTATTGAGGCTTTCGGGTGGAGATGGGAGAAAATTGCTCAATCTTTTGGAAATCGTGATTGATGGCATTAATGAAGAACCTTATATCATTGAAAACAAGATTGTTATAGAAATTGCCCAACAAAAAGTGGCTTTATATGATAAATCAGGAGAACAACATTACGATATCATTTCGGCCTTTATCAAGTCAATTAGAGGTTCCGATCCCAATGCTGCTGTTTATTGGCTGGCAAGAATGATTGAAGGTGGGGAAGATGTGAAGTTCATAGCAAGGCGGCTGGTGATTCTAGCTTCGGAGGATATTGGTAACGCCAATCCCAACGCACTGCTTTTGGCAACCAACTGTTTTGAAGCTGTCAAAATCATCGGCTATCCGGAATCTAGGATCATACTTTCCCAATGTGTGACCTACCTTGCAAGCTCGGCCAAGAGCAACTCTTCCTATATGGCAATCAATAAAGCCCAGGAATTGGTGAGGGAAAAAGGGGATTTATCCGTTCCCCTTCATCTACGGAATGCACCCACCAAATTGATGAAAGACCTGAACTATGGTAAAGGGTATAAATATGCCCATGACTATGAAAATAATTTTGTTGCGCAGGAATTTCTCCCAGATGAAATCAAAAACCTCAAACTCTATGAACCCGGAAACAATGCGAGGGAAAATGAATTAAGAAGATTTTTGAAAGAAAGATGGAAAGGGAAATATGGGTATTGACAAAGAAATTTATCCTATCAATCGCCTTTTGATTATCCTGGCGAGTTCTATCATACCATCCAATTTGTCATATACAATTGATTTCATATTCAGATTTCTAGTTACTCTTTCTCCAAGAAGATTATTCAGCATTTGGAGCATCGTCAAAGAAATATCCTTATAATATTTTCTTTGAAAATGGCCTAGATCGGAAATTAGATGGGATTCATGAGTGATGATTTTACGGATGTCCAAGAGGTGTGTGTTTTCACTTTCCAGGATGAATTTGTCTATTGCTTTATTCATCTCACAATGCCTGAGGTACTTTTCATCGCCAGATTTACGAGCACTGAGTCTTATTTCAGGGCAGTTGATCATGATGATGGGGATATGGGAGGGTATGTTCTCTCTGATTTCTTTGAGATTTTCAATAAATTTTTTTGTGGAAATTCTGCCAATGCCTTTAAATTGTTCTGAAAATTCTTGAAGAAAAGATTCATTGATATTAAAGGCTTTTCTTCCGGAAAAAAAATCGACAATATTCTCCCTGTCATTTATATCGGTAAAGTTATTTCCATATCCTCCATAAGAAACCAGAAATTTATCTTTTTTATGTTCATACACATGATGTTCATAATCCATTCTTGGATTATAAATAAAACAATCATATGTGGAATCAAAAATTCCTGAATCAAAATAATTTTTATCCAAAAAAGGAAGCAAAGAATGGTTGAGAAACTGTTCTTTTTGCTCGGCTGAAAATCTTAGTCCGCCAAGTATGGCTTCCGTATGGGAAGGTCTTACAGGAATGTTTTGATCGTTGTTATAATTGACATAAAGTTTGACTTCAATGTTGTTGCGTTCGAGGTAAAAATACATTTGGTCATATTCGCATCCACCTGCAAATAGGATCTTGGTTGCGTCCGTTCCATTGGTCTGCTCCTTGAGGTCAACATTAAAATTGGATTCGGTTATCCAATCAGGATGGGAATGATCAAGTTTTTCGGCAATCTCCGGTACAATATCCAATTCCGGAAAATTATACTTGGCATAGATATACTGAGGGATTCCAAGGTTAAGAATACGGCAAGAAAAGACAAAGTGGTTGAATTTGTTAGCAGTGTAATCATAACTGTAAAATCCTATGATGCCGTAATCACCATACCTATCTCTTGCCCATATAGCTGCATTTTTGAGAGTTCTGTCATTGAGTAGTTTCCCAACTTCCTGATCGTCCAGTCGGATTTTGGTAAAATTAAGCTGATTTGCCCGACCTATCAGTTCAGTAATCCGGTCTTTATATTTTTCAGGGTTTTGGATTATATTAATTTGTATGTTGGAATCTTTCAAAAATTTATAGTTACTGTCGTAACTACTTTTAGCCATAGCTTTTTTTTCCAATACCTTGTATTGCTTCAACCTACTTAATTCAGGATCTGCTTTACCTTTAAAAGCATGATGTTGGAGAATCTCCGGTATGAATTCTGGTGTTTTGGTATGTATGTTTTGATTGTGAAACTTGGCTTCATTAAGATTATGTGAGTTGTCATCAATGAACAGCACATTGGAATCCCTAAGTTGGCAATTCTCAATAATCTGCTTGATGAGTATTCCTTTTGGATTCCATTCAATCGCAGGAAATACAAAGTAATCCCAGATATCAAGATCTATCAGTTTGGATTTGGTCATCTCAAAATCATTTTTGGAAACAATGGCATTGATGATTCCCCTCTCAGTAAGCTTTTTGACGATTTCTAAATGTTCTTTGATGGGACTTATGCCTTCTTCCGAAAGTGTTCCTTTCCAAAAAGTCTCATCTAAGTCCCAAATCACAAGTTTAATGCTGTCCATATTCCAAATTACTGAAATAATAATTTCAAAAAAATTAAAATAATTTTATATACAATAAAAAGTATTTAAAATATTTTTATATTTTAGTTAGATGCCATTGTCTAATTTGAAATTTTGAACGTTTGGCCCTATATGCCCAAACGTAGGTCTTCTTCCAACAGAATATGGGTTTCCCATTTCAAGGTTTTAATACTTACTTTGAATACTTGGGGTTACATTTTAAACTCCTCAACTTTTTCAATTTTCTGCTTTAAATCAGAAATGTTGATACTGTTTTTAATGCCGTTATCTAGGGCAGATTTTTTATCCCTGAGGTTTCTATTGATACGGTCATATACCTGATTTGCTTTTGTCCGGCTTTTCCATTTGTCCCTTCTAGTGACCACGACCACCAACTCTCTGGCAGTTGAGGCTGCTTTTTGTTTCATGCACAATTGATCTAAAGGCTTTTTTAAGGCGGAGGATTCCGGGATCCTATAGAATTCCCACAATTGCAGGTTGCTGCTGTTCGGTGCCAAAGTGGCTGCCTCAAGACATTTTTGGACAATCTGATGATCAAATGGGCTTTCTTGGTCAAAAATCTCCACTGACCTCCGGGCCTCTATAACATCAAAAAATCCTAGTTCCTGTATATTTTCATTCATTTTGTCAATTTTATTTTTGTTGATTCCGCGACTTATTTAGTTTTGTATATCTTCATAGCCAAAATTACATTTTATATCCTGTTTCACTTTATTATTTGCTTATGGTTTTACAATTTATCAAACTGGAAATACTGAAAAGTATGCGATCCACAGCTTTTGCAAAAAGTGCTTTAGTAGCAATTTTTCTAGCATTTCTCGCTGTGGTGTTACTTGCTTATGTATTCCTGATGGGGCTGGTTCTAAAGCAGGTCATTGAAAAAGGATTTGAAAGTAATGATGCCTATGCAACGCTTAGTGGGGTTTTGATTTACTTTTTCCTGTTTGAATTTATGTACAGGTATTTTGTTCAGAAACTTCCTGTGATTGAGTTGGAGAGATTCCTACATCTTCCCATCAAGAAAAGCACGATTATTCATTTCCTGTTAGGGAGATCATTCGTTTCTCCAATGACGTTGATTGCGCCATTGTTGTTTTTGCCATTTGCCGTTCAGGAGGTTGCGCCAAGGTTTGGTAATCCGGCGGCGTGGTCATGGATCTTGTGTATCATGTTTACAAGTTGGTCCTTGCATTGGTTGATGCTATGGTTCAAACAGAAATTTGAAGATAGTATAACAGGCATTGGGGTAGTTTTTTTGGTTCTTTTGCTTGGTGCTGGATCCAATTACCTAGGCTGGTTCAACTTAGGGGATATCATGAAGCCAGTTTTTGATTGGTCTTTGACAAGTTTTATCCCTGTATTGGCAATGTTTTTGGTATTCCTTGGACTTCATAGACTGGCATATACATACTATTATAATAATGCATACATCGAAGATCTCACAGAAAATGAAGATGTCAGATTTGTCAATCAGGAATTTGGGATTTTCAACCGATTCGGATTGGCCGGAGAATTGGCGAATTTGGAATGGAAGCTGATCATCCGTCATAAGAAAAGTAGGACTTATTTAATGCTGGCAGGTTTTTTCTTGTTATACGGTTTGATATTTTATGCCAATCCACAATATTCCACAGAAGAAGGCTTTTCCCACATGTTTGTCTTTGTAGGCTCATTTATTACCGGGATTTTCATGTTGCAATATGGGCAACTGTTTTTAAGCTGGAACTCCGCAAACTTTGATTTTTTTCTCCAAAAAAGAGACGGGGTGGAAGGTTTGATCAAAGGAAAGTATCTGCTGTTCATTGCCACTTCCTGTCTTTGTTTCCTATTGTCAGTCCCTTACGTGTTTTTTGGATGGGATATTCTACTGATCCATATCGCTACTTTTTTATTCAATATGGGTGTGATTATGCACATGGTGATTTATTTGTCTTTATGGAAACCAAAACCTATGGACCTGAACAAAGGTGCCATGTTCAATTACGAAGGGGTAGGAATAGCACAGTTTCTCATGATAATACCAATGTTTCTGGCGCCATACATTGTTTACCTTCCTTTTGCATTATTGGTCAATCAGTACGTAGGGCTACTTGCATTGGGAATTATTGGTGTGGTAGGCATTTTAGCTTTCCCTTATCTTTCTAATTTGCCTGTGCAAAGAGTACTTAATAATAGATATGAAATTTCATCCTCATTTAGACAAGAATTATGATAAATGTACAAAATCTCAAAAAACAGTATAAAGAGGCTGTAGTACTTGACGTGGAATCGATTGAGATTCCCAAATCCGAATGCTTTGGACTAGTAGGTAACAATGGTGCCGGTAAAACCACGCTTTTTAGAATCATGTTGGATTTGGTGAAGGCTACTTCCGGTAAAGTTTTTATTGACGGTCTTGATGTCAGTAAAACCGAAGATTGGAAAGCCAGGGTTGGTGCTTACCTTGATGAACATATGCTGTTGTCGTATCTTACTCCCGATGAATATTTTGAAACATTGAGAAAGATTTACCGGCTTTCAGAAGAAGATCTCAGACTGCATCTCGAAAATTTCAAAGACCTTTTCAATGATGAGATTTTGGGGAAAAAGAAATACATCAGGGACCTATCTAAAGGAAACCTTAAAAAAGTGGGAATTGCAGCAGCTTTAATGGGCAATCCTGAAGTCATACTGCTGGACGAACCTTTTGAAAATCTCGACCCAAGTTCCCAAATAAGATTGAAGAAGTTAATACTCCATGAAAAGGACAGGTCTCAAATCACTTTTTTGATATCCTCCCATGACCTCAATCATGTCACCGAAATCTGTGATAGGATAGTCTTGTTGGAAAAAGGAAAAGTAATCAAAGACCTCAAAGAAAAGGAATTGATGATGTCTGAATTGGATTCCTATTTTACAGGATGATAATACCGCTCAATAGATTCCTAAATTGGTTCAAAAATTATGTAATCAGGAAATCACTTATTGAAATCTTAGTTTCTGAGTTCCTTCAGTCAATTGTCATTCTACTACATGCAGAAATAAAAGATTCTACTTTATAAATTACAGAAATTAATCATTTCCAAAATCCAAATGAAAACCTATCTCGTAAATAGGACTTCATTTGGATTTTTTTTGGCCAGAAATCTTCGGCAAATAGCCCAAAAAGCAATTTCAAGTGATATAAATATTGAGGCATTGTTTTTATTTAAAATAAATATTAAAAAGTATTTGTTTTTTAAATATATAAAAATGTAATTTGTATTGTTATAATTGTTGTATAAGACAATAATTAGTGATTTCGGTTCAGCATTTATGCTGATGATTTTATTAAAGTGGTTTTTTGAATGATATACTTAAACTTGTTTAAAAATGATGAAATATTTAATCAAATTGGAAATCAATGGAATTGAATTCCAAGTCAAAACCCTCGCAGGTAGTGAAAGAGAAGCAAAAGATAAAGCATGGGATGTAATTATAGAAAGGACATCGTTTATTTCTATCCGTCCCGAAGCATTAATGGAAGTAAACCGCAGTTTCAGCCAAAAAATGGTTACTGGGTTTAAAAGCGCATTGTTGTTGTAAGTAAGTAGTAATATTTTTTAAATTAAACTTCCGTGAAGTCTTAAGCTTCCCGGAAGTTTTTTAAGTTATAAAATCTCAAAAGATTCCGTTTGATTTAAGGGGTTGAAAAGCATAAATTGGGAAGTCGAATATCATATCTTTCATTCTCAGCTTATTTTTCCCCAATGCCTCCAAAAAATTATAAAAGAAGAAAATTCATTAAAGAATCTACCTTGGCGGTTTTTTCGGGAATTCTTGGGATGGATGTGGTTTTTGGTTCCAATATGCCGGAGGGATATATACCTGTTTTGTTGCAGGAACAGGAATCTTTGAAAACTTTTGGAAAAAACTCTGCACTGATTGTTCTCAACGACAAACCTTGGAATGTTGAGTCCCCTGCCCACTTGCTCGACGACAGGATAACCCCAGCGGATAAAATGTTTATTCGCAACAACGGACTTTTGCCTCCAAAAACCGATCCCTCAAACTGGAAACTCACCATTAAAGGTGAATCGGTTTTGAATGAAAAAACTTATATCCTTCAGGAACTGAAAAGTAAATTTGTTTCCCATACTTATCAATTGGTATTGGAGTGTGGAGGAAATGGAAGGGGTGAATTTTACCCTCCCACCGAGGGCAATCAATGGGGAGTCGGTGCAGTCCATTGTGCAGCCTGGACAGGATTTAGACTCAAAGATCTTTTGAATGATTTGGGTATAAAAGCCGACGCAGTGTATGTTGGATATCACGGTACAGATGGACACCTCAGCGGTGACGCCAACAGGGAAGCGATATCCAGAGGTATCCCAATTGCCAAAGCCATGCAGGATGAAACGTTGATTGCTTATGCAATGAACGGAAAGGACATTCCAATGGTCCATGGGTATCCTCTTCGATTAGTAGTTTCGGGATATCCCGCCTCTGTTTCCGGCAAGTGGATACATACCATTTCGATCAGAAACAAGGTCCATGATGGGTCAAAAATGGAAGCTCCCTCCTATATGGTACCCAAAGTTCCCATGGAGCCGGGGGCAAATATTTCAAGTGAAAATTTTCAGATTATAGAATCCATGCCGGTCAAGTCTTTGATCACCTATCCGAAATCAGGGGCTGAATTTGGACTGACCAGAAAACTTGAAATCAGGGGCCATGCCTGGGCAGGGGAGAAGAAGGTTAAATCTGTTTCTTATTCCATAGACTTTGGCAGCACCTGGCAAAGTTGCCATCTGGAATCCCCGGTAAACCGCTTTGCATGGCAACACTTCAATGCACAGATTCAATTCCACCAGAAAGGATATTATGAAGTTTGGGCAAAGGCCACTGACGATAGCGGCATCAGCCAACCCATGGTGGTACCCGGCTGGAATCCCAAAGGATATCTCAATAATGCCTGTCACAGGATTGCCGTAAAAGTTGTATAGAATGGAAAGTGATCAGTGGAAAAAATTGATGGTGGCAATGGCAAGGTTAGCGGTATTCCTACTGGTTATAGTGGGCAGTATGATTGCTTTTCTATTTGTTTTACATTCTAACCCCGATCTGTTTTATTCTCAAAAGGAACCTCCTCAATTGGTACAGGAGGCCTTTCAGGGGGATCAACTGATAGAAGATGGAGTCCATGTGGCCACAGGATTTGTAGAAGGAGAAGGCCTGATGATGGTGGTCAATAATTGTACAAACTGTCATTCCGCAAAACTTGTGACCCAAGACAGATTTACCAAAGAAGGTTGGATACAGGTAATCAGGTGGATGCAGGAAACACAGGGGTTGTGGGACTTAGGACCCAATGAAGCGGTCATTGTGGAGTATTTGTCTAACCATTATGCACCAGAAGACAGAGGCCGTAGGAAACAGCTTGAGGTGGAATGGTATTCTTTGGAAGAGTGAGAAGTTGGGGAGAAAAGAGATGCGAGAACCGAGAACCGAGATGCGGAATTATAATCAAGAAATGGGAGTCTGGAAGCAGGAAATAGACACAAGATTCAAGACACAAGACACAGGAGGATTTCTCATTTTATTTCATAGCATAGGCCCGGTAAACCAAGCACTTTGTGCTCTCAGTTCTTAAACTCTAATTACCAATTAAAGAATTAATCAAAAAAATATAATGATATGGACTTAGGATTAAAAGGAAAAAATGCATTGATATTGGCTTCATCCAAAGGACTTGGAAAAGGAGTGGCTTTTGAACTGGCCCGTGAAGGTGCCCACGTGGCCATCTGTGGGAGAAATCCATCGGCCTTGGCAAAGGCCAAGTCGGAAATTGAAAAATTAAAGTTGGGTAAAGTAATTACCATAGAGGCGGATTTATTGAAAGATGGAGACAGAAAGCGGCTTTTTGATGAAACGGTTTCCGCATTTGGGTCAATTGATATTTTAGTCACCAATACCGGTGGTCCTGATGCCGGTGATTTTGGAGATTTTGGTTTGGATGATTGGAGGATGTTTTATGAATCCATGTTTGTCAGTGCGGCGGATTTGATACGGATGGTCCTTCCGGGGATGAAAGGAAGGGGGTTTGGCAGGATCCTGACCATCACCTCTGTTTCGGTCAGACAGCCCGTTGACAATCTCATTGCTTCCAATGCAGTCCGTAGTAGTTTGCTCGGACTGGTTAAAAGCCTTTCAAATGAAGTGGCCCCAATAGGCATCACCATCAATAACATCATGCCGGGATTTACGCTTACAGAAAGATTGACCGGGTTGCTCGAAGGCAATCCAAACGTGGAAAAAATAAAGGGATCTGTACCGATGAAGCGGTTTGGAGAGGTGGAGGAATTCTCAGCAGCAGCGGTGTTTTTATTGAGTGAGCGCGCCAGCTATATCACAGGACAGTCTTTGGCAGTGGATGGGGGGCTGATAAGGGGATATTAGGAAAGGATGTAGGGAAAAGTGAAGCGAGAGATTAGAACCGAGATGCGGCTGAGGAACCACTGTGCCGATGTGAGTGTCACCACTCACATCATCAAGGGGTAACAGCCCCCTAATTCAACACGGGTAATTAACCTACTCCCTCCCCCAATACCGACTCGCCCAAGCAATCCAAGTACTCCAGTTTGGTCCGGTAGAATGACCACCTGCGTGTTGCCTATAGGCGATTTCTCCATCGACCAATGCTGTGCCCAATACCGGGAATTCATTTGTGCCTAAATCTTTTTTGCCCAACATCTCATATATGGGTCCAGCATGCACTCCTGCCAAGAACATTCCTTTGGCATCAATCCAATTGCCTTCCACAAAAGGTGATCCTGAGCTGATAAAAACAGGTCGGGGTGCGCACATAGCCAGAAGCTGATGGGCATCTACAGGCATGTCATCCACAGAAAGTTTGCCTGCATATTTGATGAAATTTCCGCAAAACCAATGGTATTCCGCCGAAGATGCCAGATTCTCCACCTGCTCACCAAAGTTCCTTCTGAGGATTTTGAGACCTCCTGCACCGGATGAACCGATAAATCCCAAAGAAATTCTAGGTTCAAAGGCCATAGCGACTATTGCGGCCTTTCCATATCTGGATAATCCCTCTATTGCTATTCTTTTTTCATCCACATCTTTGTCTGTCTCCAGGTAATCAATTGCCCTACTTGCACCCCAAGCCCATGCTTTCAATGATCCCCAATCATCCGGCTTGCGGGGTTCGCCTTTATTTACCAAACCTATAATTCCCTGTCTCAATCCGGCTCCATTGTCCGCTTGAACACTTGAAGGAACGAGAATGGCATAACCCCAACCATTGGAGATCAACTGCTCTTTCCAAGACGGTTCGTTTGCAGATCCAAGGCCAATTGGTTGTATCGGCCCTGAATTGAAAGGACTTCGGATAAACCCAAACTCGATGACTATCGGAACGGAACCTTCTGAATTGAGCGGAGTGGAGACAAGAAGATCAATCTCTACTTTGATAGATGGAAATTCAGCATTGTCAACAACGCCTTTAAGTATCTTTTTGTGAATAGGAAAATTACCAATTATGGTGTCATAAGCATCTAATACCTGCCAAGTTACGGAAGGTATGTTTTCAGGGAGTTTTCCATATATTTCCTGTTCAAAGGCTTTTTCAATTTCAGGACGTCTTTGTTGCCACCATTCTTGGGGAGTAGTAATGGTTTTTCCGTTTTCCAATTTCATCAGTTCAGGAAGGATGTAATCCCTTACTTTACTTTCCTCAATGTTGGCAGCATTGGGTGCAGCGGGATTCCCAGAAGGTCCAGGACGCAGGTCACCCTCCTTTAATCCCAATTGCCCAAGCATTTGCACATAATCCGCTTTGGTCAATCTCGCAATAGAATCCCTTGCAGCTTGGGAGAATTGGGCTTGTACAGTTAAAATGAGAAAATAGAGGAGAAGGAACAGGGATGATTTTTGCATGTTATTAGGGTTAAATAGGTTTTGGGAATGAAAAAGTAAGGTATTTATAGTGTAAACTAAAAATCTTCCAATGGATTTTGATGAATAATTAAATAATCAATCAGTTTTTCTTTTTAATCATTTTGAAATTTTATATTAGATATTTGTTATTTTTAACAAACTTTTAATATATATGAAATATTTGGAGTTAAGAGAAGCCCTGAAGTCTTTTCCTTTATTTTCTATTTTGGATATAAAAAAACGTTTCCCTGATTTTGATCAAAGGCGTTTGGTCGAATGGCAGGGAAAGGGATATATATCCAAAATCAGGCGGGGGTATTACAGATTTTCGGAACAAAAAATAAATGAAAACTATCTCTATCATGCGGCTAATACAATGTATGCACCTTCCTATGTTTCCCTGGAAAGTGCATTGTCGTATTATGGATTAATTCCGGAAGGGGTTTTTCTGATTACCTCTGTTACCACCAGAAATACATCTAATCATGAAACTTCCATTGGGACGTTTGCCTACAAACACATCAAGACCAACCTGTTTTTTGGTTACAAATTGATAAAAGAGCAAGATTGGTTTTTTAAGATAGCGGAACCGGAGAAGGCTATATTGGACTTTTTTTACTTCAGGGGCATACAATCTCTTGAGGAGATCGAGGGGCTTAGGATAAATTCCGATCAGATGAACAAATACTTGGATTTTGATAAATTGGGGAAATATCAAAAAATTTTTAACTCTCAAGTTGTCAATAGAAGAGTAGATTTACTAAAAATAGAGATCAATGCTTAGTTTAGAAGAAATCCGCAGATTTTATCCGAAAGAATTAAAAGGTTTTGAACGTTTTATGCTTCGGGAATACCTTCAATACAAGCTGCTTGAGATAATTTTTGAAAGTGATTTTGCAGGAAAATTATCTTTTTTGGGCGGGACTTGTCTTCGGATTGTCCATGGAAATTCAAGATTTTCAGAAGATTTGGATTTTGACAATTTCAATCTTTCTTCGGATGACTTCGATGCACTCAGTATTCATATAAAGACCAAACTTCTGTACTTAGGCTATGAGGTTGAAATAAAAAATGTGAAAAGAGGAGCTTACCATTGTTACATAAGGATACCTGAACTGTTGTACAATGAAGGTCTAAGTCAATTTAAGGAAGAGAAAATTCTTATTCAATTAGACACTGAGCCACAAAATTTCAACTATGAAAAAGACCAACCCATCATCAATAAGTTTGATGTGTTTACCCAAATAAATGCATGCCCTTTGGATTTACTACTGGCTCAGAAATTTTTTGCCGTACTCAATAGAAAAAGGAACAAAGGGAGAGATTTTTTTGACATTATTTATCTTCTTGGGAAAGACATTAGTCCTAACTATGCTTACCTAACCCAAAAATTAGGTATTCAAACCCCAGAAGATCTGAAACAATCTATTTTGGAAAAATGCAATGAATTAGATATGAATGAAATGGCATCTGATGTCCAACCATTTTTATTCAATCCCAATGATGTTAAAAAAATCAAACTTTTCACCAAGTATTTGGAGCAGGTGAAGTTGGGTTAGAATTAAATTTTATTGAAAATAAAATAAAAATTCCTCCCTCTCCCAAAACTCAAAGAGTTTTGGGAGAGGGAGGAATTTTTAAGTGGAGCTGGAGGGATTCGAACCCTCGTCCAGATAGGGAAACACCGTACCGTCTACATGCTTAGTCACCTGTTGGATTTTCGATCAAGTACTGCTGGATGACACACCTATACTTGACTTAGCCACTTATCTTAGCCCTGCTTAGTAGCCTCACAGGGAGCGGCTCTATCATTTCGACACCCCAGAATCAACCCGGAATGAGCGGCGGGTTGCGGGATGTGGCCGGGGAGAATCTATCGAATCTCAACCCTTTAAGCATTATCTGTGTCCCCTAAGGGATAGATTAGGCAGCCATGGCGTAAGAAGTTTCGCCAATTATAGTCGTATGAATTATTCAAGGCCGTACATACTCCGGCCTGCATGCGAGCCCAGTCCTTACACCTACTGTCAAAACCGGTCAGCCCCATTGTTTCTGATTGGGAGACAAATATAGGGGAAAATTGGTTCAATTTTGAGATTTGAGATTTGAGACGTGAGATTGGTGAGTTGATAAAAGAGAGGTTGGTTTTTAAGAAACAAGAATCAAAGCCTGCCCCGAGTATCGGGGAGACAAGAATCAAGAAAATGTCTAATTATAATTCACTAAGGACCAAGAAGGGAATCCTATGTACTTCAGAACCAATAAAAAGTTTAGAGGCTTTATTTTACTTTTCCTTGTCACCTCGAGTCCCCAACATTTTTTAAACGTTCAAAATTGGTAATGACATCAGGTTACCCGTCATTCCGAGATACGAGGAATCTCAAAAGGTTCTATTTATGTTCATTTTACATTTACTGTTCCTCATGAGATGCTTCTCCCGATAGCCATCGGGATCAGCATGACGGCTGCTCCGGTTTATGTCATTGGTACTACAGGAGAGGTCTAAAACCTTCAAGCTGAATAGATTTCTCGACCTTCGAAATGACCAAACCCTACAACCTACCAACATCCTTGCATTACTATTCAAAATTTAAAACCTTTGTGGCTTAAATAAAGATTTGTTTTGAGAAAAATAATTTTCATAGTACTGTTTTCCATCTCCTTTTCTTCCTACTCACAAATACTCAATATTGAAAGATACCGGCTGAAAGGTGATTCTTCGAAGGTTTTTGTAGCCAAAGCTACTGCAGGACTCAATGTGTATAACCGAAGTGCTGCTGCTGATGCTCCTGTCAATCTTTTTGGATATAAATGGGATCTAAATTCTATGTACCATCCAGGAAAACATGCCTATATTTTTGTCTCTAATTTTGATTATCTCCGGATCAATGATTCCGACTTTCTTAATTTTGGTCTGATACACGGACGTACAGTTTTTAATTTTGAAGAAAAAAATAACATTGAAACTTTCGTACAGTATTCTTTTGATAATTTCCGAGGATTGGCACCGAGATGGATTGCAGGGGGGACTTTCAGGGCCGGAGTCGTAGAAAGCAATCGACTTACTTTAATTTTGGGCTTAGGAGGGCTTTATGAAAATGAAACATGGCAGTACCCCTTCACTGAAGAATCCGTGAATGTAGATTTTCTCAAAAGTTCAAATTATATTTCTTTGAGTCTAACTGTCAATGATTACGTGGATTTTAATATGGTCAATTATTACCAAGTTGGCTATGACAGGTCTATTCAAGCCTTTAGAAATAGAATTAACGGTAACTTCAACCTCAACACCAAGATTTCGGATAGGTTCTCTTTTAACAATACCTTTGATTTTTCTTATGAAGACAAACCTATAGTCCCGATCACTAGATTCATATTTGCTTTTAAGACCGGAATTTCTTTTGATTTTTAATTCAGCTTATAATGAGTGACTTAACAAAAAAATTATTCCTTGTATTGGTTTCTTCTAAGTCAGGTTTCCAATAATTTTATATCTTGCGGTGATGGAAAATTTTGTTGTTTCAGCTAGAAAATATAGGCCTTCCAATTTTAAAAGTGTCGTAGGTCAGGGGCATATTACAACTACCCTGAAAAACGCCATCAAAAATGACCACCTGGCACAGGCTTTTCTTTTTTGTGGACCCAGAGGAGTTGGAAAAACCACTTGTGCCAGAATCTTGGCCAAAACCATCAACTGCCCAAATCTTACAGCTGATTTTGAAGCTTGCAATGAATGCGATTCCTGCAAAGCTTTTAATAATAATGCATCCTTTAATGTCCATGAACTCGATGCTGCATCCAACAACTCGGTAGATGATATCAGGAACCTTATCGAACAGGTCAGGTATGCACCTCAGCAGGGACAATATAAAATTTATATCATTGATGAAGTTCACATGCTTTCGAATCAGGCCTTCAATGCCTTTTTGAAAACATTGGAGGAGCCTCCCAAGTATGCCATTTTTATTTTAGCAACGACTGAAAAACATAAAATCATCCCTACCATTCTTTCCAGGTGTCAGATTTTTGATTTCAATAGAATTCAGATTGCGGATATTGCCCAACACCTCAAATACATCGCTGCCGAAGAAAAGATTGAGGCTGAGGAAGAAGCATTGAGATTGATTGCCACCAAAGCAGATGGCGCATTGAGAGATGCCCTGTCTATATTTGACTTGATTGTCACCTTTTCGGCTGGCAAAAAATTGACCTATCAGGAAACCATCAGCAATCTCCATATTCTGGACTACGATTATTATTTCAAGGTTTTGGATGCGCTTTTGGCAGAAAGTATTTCAGATGTATTGTTGACTTTTGATGAGATTTTAAAAAAAGGATTTGATGGCAATAATTTTATCACAGGATTGTCTGAGCATCTTAGGGACCTGATGGTTTGCAAAGATCCTGCAACCATTGATTTGTTACAGGTTTCAGAATCTGCTAAGGAAAGATACCTTTTACAATCCCAACAAGCGGGCGTCTCTTTTTTATTATCCGCATTGAATATCTGTAATCAATGCGATATCAATTATAAGGCGAGTAAAAACCAAAGGCTTCACGTAGAGTTGGCATTGATGAAAATGGCCAAATTGCCTCAGGCCATTTCATTGGCTGTGTTGGCCCAAGAGGAGTCAAAAAAAAAAGGCTGATTGAGCCAGAAGAGCCAACTAAAAGCGAAGGCGTTGCGGCATCACTTTTCAAAGATGCCAATCCCTTTGCCGCCAAAAAAACAGAAGCTCTACGGACGCTTTCCATACCCACAAGTATCAGTCAAGCAAGAAAGCAGGTAGAAGAAAGGCCCATTTCCATAACAACTAAAGATCAAGAGGAAGAAAAGCAAGAGCAGTCTAATGTAGATCAACTAGCTGAAATTTTTGATTTCAACAAATTGCAAAACGTTCTTTTCGAGATCATCGAAGACTATAAAACAAATCATAAAAATCTGGAAGTCACTGTACTGAAACAAGAAGTTGTTTTGAAAGGGGAAACCATTACTTTTCAACTCAATGGGGAATTACAACAGGATATTTTTCACAAAATCAAAGCAGATGTATTGGGTACTTTAAGGAGAAAATTGAATAATTACAGTATCCACCTTGAAAGTGAAATCAAAGAAGAGGAATCCGGGAAAAAGAAGCTATACACCAGTACAGATAAGCTACAATACTTAAAGGAAAAATCTCCGGCATTGGCAGAATTCCAACGAAGGTTTCAATTGGAAACCGATTTTTAAAAATCAAGTCCAATCCCAAAATTGATCATATTCTGTAATTGCACAGCCTGTCTTGGAGGACCCTCCGCTTGTTGTATCAGTACCCTTTCGTCATAGATCAATATGGTTTCAATTCGGGTGGTAATGTATTTATTGACTTTCATGGAGATTACTGAGTTGAAATTGACCACAAAATTCCCCAATCTTTCAAAATTGGTAAACAGGTTTAAATCTGCTTTCCACCTAATATTTTCAAGCATTTGTATATCAGTTGTAGATCCAAAAGACACCCCTGCTTCTGCACGGATATTTTCACCGGGTATGACCCCAAATGCTCCAGCATTACTGAGAGAATCATTGAGCACAACTGTAAAACGGCCTGTAAAAGGCGAGGCAATGATTGAAATCCTATCTTTATTGTCATATTCCTTACGGTAATTCAAACCCGTTGAGGATTGGATGTAAGCAGGAGCAAGGAAATCGGAGAGTTTTGACCTGGAATCAAACTCTGAGCCAGAAGGCCTGAAATAGCGATAACCTGAAAGTAATTGGGTTCTTGCCTCCAACTGTGTAGTCAAAAACCAAAGGTCCGTAAGCTCCCGTCCATATTTGCTAATAAAAATAAAGTTATCATTGGTTTTCCTTGTTCGGAACCTTCTGTCTGACTGACTATTAAATCCTGCACTGACATTTAATTTGGTATCCCAGATGATCTCATCTTTTTTATAATTGGCAAAAAGACTCAGGCCAGTATTCAGGGCAAAATTACTTGCCCCACCTGCATTCCAGTTAGAAAGGCTTACTTGTTGAAGGCTCAGGTTAAAATTCCCTCCATTTTCCCAATAGACCGGTTTTACCTGTTGTTTGATAATAATTGAATCTCCCAACATAATAATAGTGTCACCACTAATTAGCAGGGTGTCAGCAAGCATTAATCTATCCTGAGCTTTGAGCAAGGAGACAGAAACAAAGAAGAAAAGACAAAGGGAGAAAACTCTTTTTTGCATTTTGCAGGTTCAAAGTGCTAAAATAAAATTCATGGTTTATTAATCGTCAATTTTTGTCCAATCTTTATATCATTGTTTGATAATCTGTTCCATTTCTTGATATCATCGACAGTTACCCCATATTTTTGGCTGATTCGGAACAAATTTTCCCCTTGACCCACAGTATGGATGGCAACTTTTGGACTTGTGTTGGAAGTAGCTGGACTGGAAACAGGAGAAGTGGTATTTTGAGATTGATTAACTTTAGTTGGACTTGTGGGTGTTGGCTGTTGATTGTTGTAAGCGACGACCTTCCTAAATTCAGTAGCTGGAACCATGGGAATATCCTCACCCCTTTTGAGATGTTCTCTTAAATTCAACATCATTCCAGCTTTTAGGTCCCTGTCTTCGTTTATTCGATTCTTAGCCTTTAAAGCAGATAATTTGATGCCGTACATTTGGGAAATTGACCAAAGGGTTTCTCCGGGAAGAACAACATGTTGCTCTTCTTCAGCTCTGGTTTTCTTTGCTTTGGTGTAGTAATATTGACCGGCCTCTATCTTTTCATTTTTTTCGAGGTCGTTGATCCTTCTGAATTTATTTTCTTTGATCCCTATCTGATCTGTGAAATTTTCTTGGGTTGTTGTGTTGGCCGCTTTAACACCATCTATGTTATTAACCTTGATCTGATTAGGCTGGGTAGCATTTGATTGGTTTCCTGTGACTATTGGGTAAGCAGTATTGCTCACGGTACTGACAGTAGTAGCAGCAGGCTGGGTTGTAGGTTGGGTTTGGGCAATTGCGGGTCTAGCTTGTTGTGTGCCCTCCCTCATATATACTATGGAATAAGGCCTGTCATCGGGGATATTGCCTTTAGCGGTCCATTTGTTGTATTCTTTTAAATGGGCTTCAGTTACACCCAGTCTTGGTGCAATGGCTTTCAAAGTTGTTGGGCCTTGTATCCTGATTTCCTCCAAATACCCCGAATTGCTTGCTAATCTAACAGTCGGACTTTCAAAAGCAACCTTGTGGGCCAGAAATTTTTTAAAGTACCAATGCGAATTTCTGTCAATTTCGACTACTTTTTTTCCATTAAATTGTGTCCCAAAATAGCCTCTAGCTCCCCCCAATCCCATTTGGTAGGCCACCAACGCACAAATCCAATTATCAAATTGGGCATTGTTTTTTTTCAGATATCTTGCGGCCCCTTGTGTAGAGTTCACAATGTTTTTCCTGTCATCAACTTGATTATCTACCCTTAGAGACACTTCTTCTGCTGTCCCTTGTTTGAACTGCCAGAATCCTACTGCATTTGAAGTAGAAACAGCATCAGAGATCAGGCTGCTTTCTTGTATAACCAAATATTTAAAATCTGCAGGAACCCCTGCGTCTCGCAATTCCCTCTCTACCAAAGGCAAATAAAGATTTACCCTTTCGGCTTTTGCCCTGAAATAGGTTGGATTACGGTAAAGGGCATCTACATCACTTTGAATTTCTCTTCTCGCCTGTTCATTGATTTTAATTGTTATGTCTGCAAAACGGAGTTCATTGGGGACTTGTGGAACCTGGGCCCAAGCCATCGGCCCAATTAAAAAAGTAAAGCAGATCAGTAAATTTCTCTTGAAGGTCATTAAATTATTCATATTCATATTTTTCTTGCCAGCATTAATCCGTCTCTGATAGGAAGAAGTACATTTTCGACTCGTGGATCATTCTGAACCATTCTATTGTAATCCAGTATAGTTTGCGTGTCTTTATCAATCTTATTTCCCTCCTCAGTAATTACTTTTCCGGACCACAATACATTGTCCGCCAATATGATGCCACCTTGATTCATTTTTTCAACGACAAGGTTATAATAATTGATATAGTTTCCTTTGTCGGCATCAATAAAGACCATATCAAATTTTTCCTCAATGATAGGAATGATATCCATAGCATTTCCTATTCTATAATCTATTTTTGAATCCAATCCGGATTTTTTGAAAAATCCCCTCGTCATGTCTTCCAACTCCTCATTGATATCCAAAGTGATAATCCTGCCATTTTCCCCTAATCCTCTGGCTAAGCAGATTCCGGAGTAACCCGTGAATGTCCCGATTTCCAAGATGACTTGGGGATTCAACATTTTAACCAACAATTCCAGGGTCTTTCCCTGTAAGTGGCCGGAAAGCATTCTTGGCATCAATACCTTGGCGTGAGTTTCCCTTGAAATGTGCCGGAGCAATTCATCTTCTCCGCTGCTGTGATCTTGGCAATATGATAATATTTCGGGGGAGAGAAAATCCATTTTCAGGCAGGAATATAATTCAGGTAACTCAATTGGTCAGGGCTATAAACTTCATTGGCAATATCCATCAAATCCTCAGCGGTCGATTCCCTGATAATGCCAAAGATAGTATCCAAGGAGTCAATTCTCCCTTTGTCCAACAAGTTTTTAGCAAAAACCAACATCAAGGCAGCATAATTTTCTTCGGCCATCGCCATTTGTCCGATAGCCTGTTCTTTGGCCATGTGGAGTTGCATGGTTCCCAATTTTTTGAGCCTCAACTTTTCCATTTCTTTCAGCACGACTTTTTTGGCCCGGTTTGCAGTTTTCTGTTCCGTACCAAAATAAACCCCAACAAAACCTGTGTCAGAGTAGGCTTGATAATGTGATTCCACACTATAGACATAGCCATGTTTTTCCCTTAAGGAAAGATTCAAACGGGAATTCATACTAGGACCGCCAAGGATATTGTTGAGCAAGTATAATTGAAATCTCCTGGAATCATAAAATGAAAATGCAGGTTTTCCAATGGCACAATGGGCCTGCGTAATTTCCTTTTCGACGACTTTCACCTTGGGTTGATATTTGGTGAAACCGCTTCTGACATACAAACTTCTTTTCGCAGGGATTTCAGTCAGAAAAGATGCTACTTGTTGAAGCACTTTATTGAAAGATATATTTCCGATTACCGAGAAGACTATCTGTGTGGTATCGAGCCGGGAAGATATAAACTCAAAAAAGTCTTCCTGGGTAAAATTGGTAACAGTTTGCTCAGTTCCCAATATATTTCTGCCCAAAGCATGCCCCTCAAAAATCAGCTCATCAAAATCATCTTGAATGGAATCATCCGGTGAATCACGGTACATGGCCATTTCTTCCAATATGACCTGCCTTTCTTTGTCGATTTGCTTTTTTGGAAATGTACTGTTGAAAGTGATATCGCATAAAAGCTCTGCAGCTTTCGGGAAGTGTTCTTTTAAAATGCTTGAATAAAAACAGATTTTTTCCTTGGTAGTGTAGGCGTTCAATTCTCCTCCAAGAGATTCCAATCGGTTAATGATGTGATAGGCCTTTCTTTTTTTGGTCCCTTTGAATGCCATGTGTTCCCAGAAATGCGCCAAACCTTCCTGTTCCTTGGACTCATCTCTACTGCCAATGTTCAGTACAAAACCACAATGTACCATCCGGGTATGGGTGACTTCCTGATGTACTATTCGGATCCCATTGGGAAGTTCCTTTAAATTATATTGCATGCTTAATTTTTCCTTGCCTCAAAGTACAAAAATAAAAGACTTATTGATGTGTTTTTTTACCCAATTGATAAATGGTATTTTTGGTTCAATATCTAATACCTAATTTCATTCTTCTCTAATACCAATTATCAGGACACATTATGAAATACACACCTTTATCACAGGACTTTTACATCAAAAACCGTCAAAAACTCAAAGAAAAACTTCCCCCAAAATCTTTGGCAGTATTTCATTCAAATGATATTTTGCCAACAAATGCGGATGGATCAGTTCGTTTCCGACAGAATAATGACATTTTTTACCTCACAGGGATTGATCAAGAGGAATCGGTATTGGTGGTTTGTCCGGACTTTCCAGATCCTAATTTGCGAGAAGTGCTGTTTTTACGAGAAACCAGCGAGCATATTGCGATTTGGGAAGGTCATAAATATACCAAAGAAGAAGCGTTGGCAACTTCAGGGATTGAAAATATACAATGGGTTTCCAATTTTGATGGTGTTTTGAATACATTGATGGCCTTAAGTGAAAATGTCTTCCTAAACACCAATGAGCACCTTCGTGCAGCTGTGGTGGTCGAAACCAGAGATGCTAGGTTTATAAAAACCTGCAAGGAAAGATATCCATTGCACCATTATCATCGTGTGGCTCCGATAATGCATGCATTGAGAGCGGTAAAGGAAAAAGAAGAATCAGATCAAATGCAGATCGCTTGTGATATTACAGAAAAAGGCTTCAGAAGAATCCTTTCCTTTACAAAACCCGGAGTGACGGAATATGAAATAGAAGCGGAGTTGATCCACGAGTTTGTACGAAATCGCAGTAAAGGCTTTGCTTACGAACCCATCATTGCCAGTGGTGCCAATGCCTGTGTGCTGCATTATATTGAAAACAAAGAAATCTGCAAAGACGGGGATTTGATCCTTATGGATGTCGGGGCGGAATATGGAAACTATAATGCGGATATGACCAGGACCATCCCTGTCAATGGAATATTTACTAAAAGGCAAAAGAAGGTTTATAATGCCGTATTGCGGGTGCAAAGAGGTGCCATGGATATTCTCAGACCGGGGATCAATATACAGGATTACCATAAAGAGGTGGGTTTGATGATGCAGTCAGAATTACTTGAATTGGGCTTGATTGATCAAAATGACATCAAAAATCAGGATCCTAAGACCCCCGCCTACAAAAAATACTTTATGCACGGCACTTCGCATCATTTAGGTTTGGATGTGCACGATGTGGGGACCATGCACGAACCCATCACACCGGGGATGGTCTTTACCGTTGAACCGGGGATTTATATACAGGAAGAAGGTTTGGGAATAAGGTTGGAAAATAACATTGTCGTCCTGGATGAAGGTTATTTCGATTTGATGAGAAATATACCGATTGAGGCCGAGGAGATTGAGGAATTGATGAATAAGTGATGTAGTTGTCGGGTCGTTTGGTAGTTATATTGGTTTCTTAAAAATTGTATGATGACCGATGTCGGATGCAAGGGCAACCGTCATGGTGAGTCCCTAACAATATTAAAATGCTCAGAAAATGTAATGACATCAAAAATACCCACTCGGCAGCCGTCATCCCGAGGCACGAGGGATCTCCAGAGGTCCTATCTAATTATATTATATACTGTATCTCATGAGATGCTTCTCCCGATCGCTATCGGGATCAGCATGACGGCGCTCCGATATATGTCATTGGTAACTATCATTTGGAAAGATTTAAATGAAAAAAGAAAATAAAGTCAAAATTTCTCCTATGCCGGGGACTTCAGTTGGATTCCCGGCCATCAAATCTGTTGGATATTACCTTTGGGAAGAAACCTATATTGGAAGGGGTGTAAAGACTTTGTTCAAACTCAATCAGCCCAAAGGCTTTGATTGCCCAAGTTGCGCATGGCCTGACCCGGATGCAGATAAAGTAAGTAAAATAGCGGAATACTGTGAAAATGGAGTCAAAGCGGTTGCTTGGGAATCCACCAAACACAGAGTAACAGCAGATTTTTTTAAAGAAAATTCCATTGATTCACTCTTGGAAAAATCAGATTATTGGCTGGAAAAACAAGGGAGGTTAACCCAACCGATGATTTTAAGGGAAGGCTCTCGACATTATGAACCCATTTCTTGGGATGAGGCTTTTGAATTCATTGCTGAAAAGCTGAGTGGCCTTGATTCCCCGGATGAAGCCGTATTCTACACCTCAGGTAGGGCCAGCAATGAGGCTGCTTTTTTATATCAATCTTTTGTGAGGCAATTTGGTACAAACAACCTTCCTGACTGTTCTAATATGTGCCATGAGGCAAGTGGAAAAGCTTTGAAAGAAACATTGGGTATTGGTAAAGCTTCCGTGACCTTGGATGATATTTCTGAGGCTGATGTGCTGATTAATATTGGACAAAATGCCGGAACAAATTCACCGAGGATGCTTTTGTCCCTAGAGCAATTAAAGAAAAATGCCGGCAAAATTATCGTAGTCAACCCCATGCCCGAAGCTGGTTTTATGCATTTCAGGCATCCGCAAAGACCTTGGGAATGGGTAGGGAAACCTACAAAAATTCATGACCTGTATCTTTCTATCAGGATTAACGGGGACATTTTTTTCTTAAAAGCCCTGATGAAGATTTTATATGAGGAGGATTTGAGGAGTGGAGGAAATGTCTTTGACCATGCCTTTATTGATAAAAATACTTCAGGCTTTGAGGATTTGCTTAAGGAATTGAAAACTTCAAATCTGGAGGAATTGATCCAGCAGAGTGGCCTTGAACCAGAGTTGGTATTTAAGGCCGCAGAAATGCTCAAAGACAAACAAAAAATTATCATTGCTTGGGCCATGGGAGTCACCCAGCACCGAAATGCCGAAAACACCATCAGGGAGATCGTCAACTTATTATTACTGAAAGGCTCTATTGGAAAAAAAGGAGCAGGCACCCTTCCTGTGAGAGGGCATAGCAATGTGCAGGGAGACCGGACTATGGGGATTTGGGAAAAGATGCCGGATTCTTTTTTGGATCGAATGGAAAAGATATTTGAATTTAAGGCTCCAAGGAAACATGGATATTCAACTGTAGCGGCAATAAAGGCAATGGCGGATAAAAAGGTTAAGGTATTTTTTGGATTGGGAGGGAATTTTAGTTTGGCGGCACCTGACACCAACTTAGTTTTTGAAGGACTGAGAAACTGTGATTTGACAGTCCAAGTTTCCACTAAGCTCAACCGGAGTCATTTAATCCATGGAAAAGCTGCACTTATTCTCCCTTGTTTGGGGAGAACTGAAGCCGATATCAGTCCAATAGGTCCACAATTTGTAAGTACCGAGGATACCGCAGGAAGGGTCAGAATGTCTTTGGGTGATCTTCCTCCAATTTCCACCGATCTCAAAAGCGAGGTAGAAATCATCTGCGGCATTGCACAGACAACATTGAAAAGCAAAACCAAAACAGAATGGAAATCATTGTCCCAGAATTATGACCTTATCAGGGAAAAGATAGAAAGCGTGATTGACGGTTTTGAGGATTATAACCAAAGAATCAGAAAAGCGGGCGGGTTTTATCTACCCAATTGCAACCGGGAAGGGAAATTTCAAACCCAGGATGGGAAAGCCCATTTCACAGTCAATGCCTTACCCCAAAATGAAATCGGAAAAGGGAATTTTATTTTGATGACAGTTAGAAGTCATGACCAGTTCAATACGACTATTTATGGTTTTGATGACAGATATAGAGGAATCAAAAACAGCAGGGAAGTAGTCATGATGCATGAAGATGATATGAAAACCATTGGAGTTGCATCAGAAGATTTTGTGAATATCACCAGCCATTTCAATGGGCAAAAAAGGGAATTAAGGGATTTTCAAGTAGTGCCTTATATGATTTCCAAAGGTTGTGTTGGTGTTTACTTTCCAGAAGGAAATGTTTTGGTTGCCATAGACAATAAATCACCTGAATCTTTTTGTCCTGCATCCAAATTTGTGGAGGTATCGATCAAAAAATCTGATATCTGATGAAAACCAATTCCCCTGTAACCTGGGTCCATATCAATTCCTGGAAAGACAACCAATTGGAATCCAAGAACGATCTTTTGGCTGTTGAAGAACCTTTACAGATCAAATTGCAATTTGGTAGTGAGCTGGCATGGAAGGAAAAGGCCCTTACAGTGACAATGAGAACACCAGGTCATGATTTTGAACTGGCAATCGGATTTTTATTGGCAGAGAACATCATTCAAAAAAAAGATGATATTCAATTGATCAGGTATTGCAAAAAAGGTAAGCCTGAGGAAAAAGGAAATGTATTGATTGTCAAACTTGAGCCATCGGTTGAGTTTGATCAGGGAATCTTAGACCGGCAGTTTCTGACCAATTCCAGTTGTGGCATCTGTGGCAAAAGTGCCATTGATTCCATTAGCACATTGGGAAAGAAAATGGAACCCGGAATACCCAAAATCAAATCCGAACTCTTATCTCTTTTGAACGAAAGGCTCATGGAAGTTCAGGTAGGTTTCAAATATACAGGTGGGATGCATGCGGCTGCCCTTTTCAATTTAGAAGGGGATTTATTGATACTTCGTGAAGATGTGGGACGCCACAATGCATTTGATAAAGTGGTAGGAGCCGCTTTGGAAAAAGGGAGTATGCCACTAAATCAGCATTTGATGATGCTGAGTGGTAGAATAAGTTTTGAATTGGTACAAAAATCCATCAAAGCAGGAATTCCCATTCTAGTAGCAGTAGGCGCCCCATCAAGTTTGGCCGTCTCGATGGCAGAAGAAAAGGGAATTACGCTTATAGGTTTTTTAAAAAGCGGCAGTTTCAATATCTATTCAGGGAAAGAACGAATCTTTTTTCCGGATTAGTAAATAGTTATATTTCTGTATATGCATCCTTACTAAAATTCTATAATCGCTAAATTTTTCCCCATTCAAGAGTGAAAATATAAAATCACGAATCATCGGTCATCGGTCTTCTCTCAAAAAAAAAGCATCCATTGGCACAAAAGCAGGAAACCACATTTCCAATCATTTCAAAGAATGAATTCCTATCCTATTTCCCTCGCTATCCAGAAACAATCCCATATATCCTATATCCTCTGAGATTAATGTTTTTCTCTGTAATAATTTCCCGCCTGCAGGTTCAACTTTTTCAAGTTCGATTGCCACATCAGTACTCGAAAAATAAACCAAAACCCCTTCAGTACTTGAATTGTAGTATTTCTCATTTTTGACCAGACTTCCACCGGCACCACTTTTGGTGTGGTCCCATGGAAACCACGCCATATCGATTTCATCCATTTTGTGCCTATCCAATTTACAGTCAAAAACATTTTCATAAAATGCCATTGCTCTTTCCATATTTGAGGCAGGTATTTCAAACCAGCCTACGACGACGTGTTTCATATGTGTTTGGGTTTAAACAATAAATTTAAATAAATTGGAGCATAAACTATATAATAACACCAATTAAGTTATGGCCAATAGCGATTTATTTCCCAGACGAGATTTTATCAAAAACACATCTATCCTTGCAGTAGGATTGGGTTTATCAATGGTATCGGGTACTGTATTTTCCGAAATCAAATCAACTATGAATGGAAAAAGAGTTGGAATCATTGGTTTGGACACTTCCCATAGCATTGCTTTTACCAAAGTGCTGAACGGACATAAAGATTCCCCGGATTATTTGGGATACCATGTGGTAGCAGCCTACCCTCACGGAAGCAGGGATATCATATCCAGTAAGGACAGAATCCCCGGCTATACGGAGGACATCAAAAAAATGGGGGTTGAAATCGTGGGATCAATAGCTGAACTTATGGATAAGGTGGATGTGGTCTTATTGGAGACCAATGACGGGAAACTCCATTTGGAACAGGCAATGGAGGTTTTCAAAGCCGGTAAGCGTATGTTTATTGATAAGCCCATGACAGCATCCTTGAAAGATGCGATAGCGATTTTTGAGGCTGCTGAAAAATTCAAGATTCCGGTTTTTTCTTCTTCATCCTTACGGTATATCACCGGAATAGATAAAATTGATAAAAAATCAGTCGTGGGGGCAAGTGCATTTAGCCCTGCGGAATTGGAACCAACACATCCTGATTTGTTCTGGTATGGGATTCATGGGGTGGAGACATTGTTTACCGTGATGGGAACAGGCTGTGAATCTGTGGTAAGGGTCAGTACCAAGGATACTGATGTGGTGGTAGGCACCTGGAAAGATGGACGTATAGGGACATTGAGAGGTACGAGATCCGGCAAACATGATTATGGGGGGATGGCATTTACAGAGTCCGGTAATGTAGTCCTGGGACCTTATGCGGGATATGAACCCTTGTTGTTGGAGATTGTGAAATATTTTGAAACAGGAAATATTCCGGTTCAACCTGAGGAAACTTTGGAGATACTGGCTTTTATGGAGGCAGCTGATAAGAGTAAGAGATTGGGGGGAAGAAGTGTCAAGCTGGAAAAAATAGTTTAAAAGCCCATCAGCTCGGACATCACCAAATGAAAACATCCTAAGATGGGTGTAGAGCATTTCTTCTGTTTATAATTGTTTTTAAATGGTCAGACCTGCCTGTCAATGTCTTTTTAGCATGCAGGTAGGTGGAACACCCATGATAATCATACCCCTTTGTAAGAATGTAATTATAAATGGAGAAATTAATTCTGAAGAATTAGAATTAGCGTTTTTGTCCCTTTAGGGACTTAATATGGGTAGAAAAAAATGTTTAAAGTGGCATTCCGTGCCTTTAGGTACGGTATATATTCTATCCTTTCATTTCGGTCAAAATCTCATTTAAAAAAAAGGCCAAGGAAAGATTAAACCTTCCTTGACCAATTCTCCTTCCAAACCTTAAATTCAGAAAGAGAAACCCTGAACCTTGCAAAACTCCCTTCGTGGATGCCAAGTAATTCACCTTCCACAAATTCCGAAAACTTGTCACGATCTTCTTTCGGAAGTTTTGCTGCTTTCGATTTGATCAACTCAGAACCTGCTTTAGGACTCAGATTAGCAGAAATAATCTCAGTAATCAGACTTTTGATTTCATCCCTGTATTTGGTCCTAAATGGATCTGGCTCGCTGACATTCTGTCGAATCGCTGCATAGCGAACAGCAGATTTTTCATAAGCCCACATAAAGATGTCCTTCAACAGATCCATTTGATTCAACTCATAAACCCCAAGAATCCCTTGCGTGTAAAGTTCATTGGGAACTTCCACAAAGGAAATCGGTGAAAGGTTATGCCTGAACAGAGGTATGTTCGCCGCCAATCGGGAAGTCCTTTTATTGACATCATCAAAAGGCTGTAAATAGGGGAGGTGCACCATCATAAAGAAAGCCTGTTCAAAGGGATTCTCGATGGCTTTTGCTTTTTCCATTATCAGATCAAACTGTTCAGCTATCAATTGTGGGATGGACAGCGGAGTATAAGCCGATTGATAAATACCAACAGGAATAGACCTCAACCTACCGATAGAATCAGGGTCACGCATCAGGTTATCCGCCAGCAATGCATGTAGATTCAACAGGATATACTTGTTGAAATCAAGTTCATCGCCCAACTCAACCAAAAACTCTATAGCATCCTTGTGATTGATGATCATTTGAGCCTCCTCCAGGGATTTGCCCTCGGCAGACTCGCCCAACTCAATCAACCTTTGGGTATCCAACAAAGAATAGGTATTCCCTTCCAGCCTACTTGAGTTCCAGGACAGGTCAATCAACAACCTGTTCAGGATTTCTTTGGCATGAGTCCCGGCAGGCTGATTTTTATTATTGGTCTGACCCAGGACAGTCAATTTGTGAATTTCATCATAAGTCAGATAAGCATCGAAATTTGGTCTGTAAGATCTCAAAAGATTCAAATTGTAACCAACCTTTTTTCTTTCCGAAAGTGGTTTTGACAAATAAGCAATAATCCCTTTCCCTTCTTTGGAAATAGAAATCCCCTCCTTTTTGGGACGGATTAGTCTTTCCTGCTCCTTTTCCATGACAAGACTTAGCTCATGAGAAATATGGTATTTGGTGGACTTGGATCCCCCCGAGGTATAAATTTCCCCCTCTTCCTTCAATGTCTTGAGGCGGCGCTGTAAAGTCCTTAGCTCCAAATCCACCCCATCACTATGCAGGATATCCTCAATAGAAGCACCATACGGGAATCTCTCAATAATCCCTTTGATAACCAGAAGATCTCTTTTTGTGGTTACATTTACCATTGTCGCAAATTTAATTATTCACGACAAATTTACGACAATATTTTATAGAATGTAAATTAAACGACAATTTTTTTAAATTCACGACAAATATTAATAAAGCAATTATTAAACCCACATTGATATATTTCCAATTGAAAATCAATCCATTATATGTTTTTGAAGTATTTTCTTAGTCAGATATTTTTAAAGTTAGGTTTATTAATTGATTTTTAAGTTTGCAATTATCAATTGGTGGAATTTTCAAGACTTTTACTTTTCATTATGAAACAATATAAAATTTTTGTTTTCTCAATTTTATTTCTGATTTCTGGATTTTCATTTTCACAGACCGAAGATGTACTAAAAATAAATGTTTTAAATCCTGCAATATCCTTTGAAAAAGCCACAGGGTCAAATACCACTCTGGATCCTAGTTTAGGTTTTGGATATAATTATTCCTATCCGAATGGAAACCGGGGTTTCTTTCCCCTCAATCCTGAAATCAACATAGGGTTCAATTTGAATTAAGTCCATTCGGGTGTCAGGATCTAGGTTTCAAATAATGCGTAAATACCTTATATTTCTTCTTATCTTTTCACTTTTCTCCTGCAAGAATACCAAGTTCCAGAAGAAGCAGTATTGCAAGGTCTGTTGGCAGCAGGAAGACCTGGTCTTGTTGGAAATTCAGATCCCTGATTTGTTGGTTAGAGAAGAAGAGAAATTGTATTCGATTATCAAGAAACAGTTTGATAAATACCCGGACATCCGTTTGGAATTACTGGAAGATTGGGATTATGAAATGATTGCCGGAAATATCAAAAAGCATGAAACCGAAAAGATGCATCAGGTATTAGGTGTAAAATACCTGTTGAAGTTGGAACTGAAAGACTTTAGGGCATCCGATGGATTTGACATGTTGGAGCCTGATAAAGCCAATGCTATTTATCCCACTCCAAGAGTACCTTTAAATAGTACTTCGGTAGTGGCAATGACATTTATGGAGACCAAAACAGGGCAAGATGTTTTTGTTATGGATCTGTTGACCCGAAGTCAGGAACTCTCCCAATCCGGTTCGGATGGCAGTGAATATTTTTTGGATGGAGGTTCAGTATATGGCACGATGAAAACCGGAGCCAGAAGAGGATCGAAGTATTTATTGGCAGATTGCAGCTGTCCTAAAGGGAAATATATCAAATGGAGCAAAATATTACAGGGATTGTAATTTTTGTGACAGATTAAACTTGGCGTAAAACAATTGAATTATTATCTACTATCCCTCTTTTGAAAACCCAATGATTCCGTCTTTTATTACATGATGGATTTGAATTTGACCTCCACTTTCCATTGAAAAAACAACCGCATCTTTTTTATGGCCCAAATCCATAAAGGTATTGGGGATGGTGGAGGCCATTTTCCAGGCATTCGAAAGGGATTTCAAATGCTTATCGATCAAGTATTGTACCCCTTCCATTAAATTTTTGCTTGCCCCGGCCAACAGCCCATCGCCGTTTTTTAAAGAAAGCCTGCCATTGGGTTCCAGGACAACATTTTCCCCGATATGTGTTTGATACTCTCCGGCTTCCATGCCACAAAACATCGTACTGTCACTTACCAAAAAAGCTTTATCACCTTTGGTTTTCAAAACCACTTTCAGAAAAGATTCCCCCAAATGGAACCCATCCGCAATCAGACTGGCATACAACCCATCATGGGCCAATTGATCCCAAAGCATATTGGGATGACGGGGAAGGACCATAGGAACAGCATTGCCCAAATGGGTGGAAAGATTTGCGCCGGCTTCTGCAGCCTTAGTGATTTCCCCAGACGATGCTAGGCTATGCCCAATGGCAACCTTAATTCCTGATTCATGACATTTTTTGATCAAGTCCATTGCCCCTTCTAATTCCGGCGCCAGTGTAATCAATTTTATCAATCCACCTGAAGCTTCCTGAAATTCTTCGATCAATTTCCAGGTTGGGGTTTGAATGTATTTAGCATCATGTGCACCTCTTGCCCCATCAAGTGGGGATATAAATGGACCTTCCAGGTGAATGCCTCCCACACAGGAAGCAATCAAAGGGTGTTGGGAAACGGCCTGACAAAAAGTTTTGAGTATCTGTAGGATATTGTTCCTTTTATTTGTGATCAGGGTCGGAAAAAATACGGTTACTCCCTTGCTAAGGAGATATTGAGTAGCCTTTAATATTTCCTCCACATAAAGATTTTCATTGTTGAAATCCACCCCATTGACCCCATTTACCTGCAGGTCTACCAAACCTGGAGCGAAAAAAAGAAGCGAATCTGATTCATTTGGATAAGATTGGATTAGGGTTTCAATGAGTTTGTTTTCGGAGTTGAAAAAGGTATAGTTCCCGGTCAATAAGTCTATTCCAAAGGTTTCTTTTCCTAACGGGAATTGTTCTGTGTAAGCATCTTTGTCCGTAAACAAATGGCAATCTCCATGAATCCTTAAAATGGAAGCAGGGCACAGGGTCTCAATGGAACCGTAAAGAGTTTTTTGTAATGCTTCCTTTTTGTTTTTACCAGGAACCACACAGGAGATAAAACCGGCATTCAAAAGAGCGGGAACGGTCAAGGTAAGCGCATGTTTAGGAACATTTTCGAGATTGGGAAAACAACCATCATTTACCTGCTGTTGTCGGCATGCTGCATCGAGTTCTACCTTTTTTACTGCTGCAGGATCATTGAATAAGGCTACAGGAGGGTCGTTAAAAGCAATATGTCCGTTTTCCCCAATCCCCATACACACAATGTCAATAGTTGATTCCTCAATAAGTGCCGTGTACCGAAGGCACTCTGCTTCAGGATGATTATTGCCGTCAATCAGGTGGATTTCCCTGAAGGGAACTTGATCAAATATTTTCCTTCTGAGAAAGTTGGCAAAAAGGGCAGGATGCTCTTTTGGAAGTCCAAGGTACTCATCCATATGAAAAACTGTTATCCTGTTCCAGGGGATATCCTTGATGTTGACCAAAGATTCCAGAAACTCATTTTGGGAAGGTGCCGCTGCAAATACCATCCTTATAGATTCTTTTTTGGCCAGAAATTCAAGGACTTTTGATGCCACAGCTTTTGCAGCAGCCTTACCCATTTCTTTCCTCGAATCGAAAACATTTACATTCATATTTTTTTGTGATTTTCCACAATCTTGATTAAAGAATTCAAAATCAAACCTCAACAATTGGACTGAATCTATACGTCACGGCCCACAAATATCTCTAAAATCTAATATCAATGAATATCTGATTTTATTTTACGATTGATCTGGCAAGTTGTAAAGTTAGCTACCTCCATATTATTCTTGACTTATGGATTTAAGAAGCGATTTGACATTGTCAGGAACCCTTTTGATTTGGATCAAACCTATGCCTACATAGACTATGGCCGACACGACCAAAGGTAAACTGACCTGTAAAGCCAAACTACTGATTTCAATGTTTTTGGTCAAAATAAATGTCACCAATCCTGAAAATATAGATCCAATAGCCGCAATTGGCCCGCAAGACCTGAATGCTGGAATCAACCCAAAAAGCATCGGGATGGCAATCGGTCCTACCAATGCCCCAAACCAGGAAATGATCAAACCCAGTATTCCACCAAAGTATTCATATTGAAGAGCGATAAAGATGGTCATACTGGTGAAGATGAAAGTGGTAATTCTCGCTACTACCAGAGAGGATTTCCCATGGCTAAACTTTTCCGAAAGAGTGGGCAAGATATCCCTAGTAATCACCGCAGAGATGGTGTTGATATCAGAAGAAGTCATGGACATGGTATTGGCGAATAAGGAAGCGATGACCAATCCCACCAAGCCCGAAGGTAAAAGCAAAAGGGTCAATTCCCCATAAGATTGACTTGGGTCAAGCAAATCAGGTAATAAAATCGGTGCTGCCCACATTGGGAAAAATAAAATCAAAGGCCAGATCAGGTACAAAATCCCGGAAAGCCTGGCTGCTTTGATGGCTTGATTTTCGGATGGTGATGAAATATACCTCGTCGCCAGATTCCATTGGCCTCCATTGTAAGAGAGGAAATTGATAAATAAAAATGCCAAGGCAAAACCTACACCGTATGGTTCGTTGAAAGGCTGACTGTTTTCAGGAGGGAGTTGCTCCCAGAGACTGAATATGCTTTGCAGGCCGTCCAATCTTTGGAGCACTGCTACGAACATGACAATTCCGGCCAGAAGCTGTACGATAAATTGGGCAAAGTCTGTCATGACCACAGCCCAAAGCCCTCCAAAAGTGATATATAGCAAGGAAATTCCTCCTGCAATCAAAATGCCTGCTGTCAAACTGATTCCTGTAAATACATTCAATAAGATGGCAATGGCAGCCCATTTGGCTCCGATATCAAACAGCTTCAACAATACGCCGCTCCAGGCCATAATCTGTTGGGTGAGGAGATTGTATCGTTTTTCGAGGAATTCCAAAGGGGATTGAATCTGGAATTGTTTTCTCAACCTTACCCATAAAACAGGAAAAACACGTGCGCTTACAAGGATAGTTGTTCCAATGGTCAAGGCCCACCAAAAATAGACAGACACCCCATGGGTATATGCCAAAGCTGCATAGGCGACAAATACTGCCCCACTATAACCCGATACATGATGCGAAATCCCCGAAAGCCACCAAGGCAGATTGCCTCCGGCCACGAAATAATCCTCAGCACTTCTATTTTTGAAATAGGCGTAAATCCCTATGGCAAGCATCAATAGAAAGAACAGACCTATAATGAGCAGGTCAAAAGTAGTCAGCTTCATAAGGGGGAGTCAATTTGACAATTACAGAAGATTATTTAGAGGACAATAGCTTACTTGGACATAATGATCAGGTGGAATAAGAGGAGTCCCAAAATTGAAAATTTCCTTCTTCCATAGCATTATTGCCCATATGTACTGCTATTGCGGTATTTTTTCCTGCTTTTACATCAGCAAAAGGCTGCTTGTTTTCCCGGATGCATTTTGCAAAATCCATTATGGCATAATAAGTCGGTTCCCGGTTTTTGCCATCCGGACTGTCAAAGGGAATAGGTATGGCTTCTC
>NZ_JBGSXS010000033.1:0-7512 GCF_041751335.1 Aquiflexum sp. | reverse complement strand
GCTGCACCAGAATTACTAAGCTGAATACCGGTCTGAGTAGAAAAATCCTCGGCTTGCACAAAACTGTATGGATCAAAGGAAGATGCATTATCCTGAATAGTCATCGGTTCAATTATTGCACCTTCGCTAAGATTGGAATCTGCCAATTTGATTCCTCTAGGTTTGTTGCCAACAAACTCTCCACTAGAGCTACCTAACACATTAGCCTTAATATTGAGATTTTGAGTGCCAACGTCTCGGAAAGTATATTTATTATCAAATTGTAATTCAGCAATTGCCTGACCTGGATTGGAATTATTTTGTGAAAATGAGCTAATTGATTTGCCGTAAGCCATTCCAAAAAGTGTAACAGATAGAATTAATGATAAAGGGATATTTGAATAATATATCTTCATGGCTTTGGGTTTAAGGTAAAAACTAAATAAATAATTTGCTGATTATGATTATTAAACTAATAACTAAATATAAAATTATATAGGATAATTATCAAATACGATAAAATATGTTTGTAAATCAAATTAAATTATATGAATATAAGTCTCTGCTTTTTTATCTTCTTCCAGAAGATTAACCTTTGATTCATTTTCCTTTTTACTTACTTTTTGATCCACTAAATGAAAGATTTATGATTCAAAGACTTATCTTTTTTTTCTTGGCGATGTCTTTTATTGTCAATGTTAATTATGCCCAAACTCCCCAATTTCCAATAGTTCAAGGTTTTGGAGGGATTTATGAAATCCCTGAAGCTACCGAAAGGCCTGATCCGAATGGTAACTATAAAATCATCATAGATTTGGTGTCAGCCAGCGAAAATCCCCAAGAGATCAATAGAATGGTGGATAATATAGCCAGAATGGTCAATCTTCACGGCATTGCAGGAGTTCCCAAAGAGAAAATCAAGGTGAAAGTGGCTGTTCATGGAGGTGCAATCTTCAGTATTCTTAATGATGCTTATTATGAAAAACTGTATGGCGTAAAAAACCCTAACCTACCCGTTTTTGAAGCCATGAAAAATGCTGATGTGGAATTTTATATCTGTGGGCAATCGCTCATAGCACGGAACATGAAAACCACCGATGTTTGGAATGGTGCTGAGATTGCCTTGTCCATGTTGACTACTTTGACTACTTATGTTCCACAAGGATATATGCTAATGCGTTTTTAAAGATCTAATTCCAGCTGAATCGGCAAGTGTCTAAAGGACTTTCGGTGAATTGGTGTCAACCCTAATTTGATAATTCCATCTCTATGGATTTTGGTAGGATAGCCTACATTTCTTTCCCATCCATATCCCGGATAGGTTATGGCAAATTCAGCCATCAAATTATCTCTATAAACTTTTGCCAGGATAGAGGCAGCTGCAATACTTGCGAATTTCCCGTCGCCCTTGATGATGCAATCAAATGGAATGTTCAAATCCGACTTGAACCTATTTCCATCGATGAGAAGATGTTGGGGGATGACTTCCAGTTTTTTCACCGCCCTTGTCATGGCCAAAAATGAAGCATTGAGTATGTTTATTTGGTCAATTTCTTCGACACTTGCCTCTGCAATTGACCAAGCAATTGCTGAAACTTTGATTTCCTCTGCAAGGATTTCCCGATTGGATTTCCGGAGTTTTTTGGAATCATTGATGAACTCATTGGCATAATCCTCGGGTAAAATTACCGCGGCAGCCACCACAGGACCACAAAGGCAGCCTCGTCCCACTTCATCACAGCCCGCTTCTAACCTATCGTATTGTAAATTCTGCCTCAGCATCTTCCGCTGTTCTTCTTTCTGATTTGTAATATTTATGGATCATTTCGGCCACCAAACCTGTCCATCCCGTCTGATGGGAAGCACCGAGACCATTTCCATTGTCTCCATGGAAATATTCATAAAATAGAAGATGATCTTTGAAGTGAGGGTCTTCTTGCATTTTGAGATTTTTGCCATACATTGGTCTATGACCATTTTCATCTTTCAGGAATATTTTGATACACCTCAAGGATAATTCCCTTGCGATTATATCCATGGTGACATAATTTCCGGATCCAGTCGGATATTCAATCGAGAATTCCCCGCCATAATAATAATCAAATTTTCTAAGGGATTCGATGATCAAATGATTGATCGGAAACCAGATTGGGCCACGCCAATTGGAGTTTCCGCCAAACATCATGGTATCGGATTCTCCAGGTGTATATTTCACACTCAACACATCTCCGTTGATGCGTAGGGTATAGGGCTTCTTTTCATGGGATTTTGAAAGTGATCGGATTCCGTAATCGCTTAAAAACTCTTCAGAATCGAGCATTTTATTGAGAATACTTTTCATCCTATGGCCTCGCAATAAAGCAAATAGCCTTCTTTTTTCAAATCCCGGCTGAATCCAACTTGACACCAATGCTGCTAATTTTGGTTTTTCCTTTAGGAAAAAATCCAGCCTTTCTTTGAATTCGGGAAGACTGTCAAACAATTCCACCCGAATAGATTCCACTGCAAACAATGGAATGATTCCGACTACTGACTTGAGCTTCATCACCTTTGGTTCTTTTCCCGGCAGGTGAAAAACATCGAAGAAAAAGTTTTCCTCATCATTCCAAAGACTGATGTTATCCCCTGAGATATTGCTCATGGCACCTGCTATGTAAAGGAAATGTTCCAGAAATTTCGTGGCGGTATATTGATAGGTTTTGTTGAACTCGCAAAGGTCAAGTGATATCCGCATCATGTTCAGGGAAAACATCGCCATCCAGGAAGTGGCATCAGCTTGTTCCAGCTTTCCTTTGTACTTGTGGGCATGGGACCTGTCGATGACAGAGATATTGTCCAGACCCAAAAAACCTCCTTCAAAAATATTCTTTCCCTCACTATCTTTTTGATTGACCCACCAGGTAAAGTTGATCATGAGTTTGTGAAATGCACGTTCCAGAAATTCCTGATCGCCTTTTCCCCCATTCATTTTTTTATCAATCTGATAAATACGTTGTACAGCATAGGCATGAACAGGAGGATTGACATCATTGAAATTCCATTCATAAGCAGGGATCTGCCCATTAGGATGCATATAAGATTCATTCAAGAAAAGGAGAAGTTGTCCTTTTGCAAAGTCAGGGTCAAGTCTTGAAATAGGAATACAATGGAAAGCGGAATCCCACACCGCATACCAAGGATATTCCCATTTGTCCGGCATAGAGATAATATCCTGATTGTAAAGATGTCTCCAATCACTGTTCCTACCTTTTTTGCGCTCTTTTGGCGGTGAATATCTTCCTGGATCCCCTTCCAACCAACGCTCTACATTATAGTAATAAAATTGCTTTCCCCACATCATGCCGGCATATGCCTGTCTTTGGATATTTCGCATATCCTCATCCTTGACCCGTTCCTGTAATTCACCATAAAATTCATCTGCCTCTCTTTTCCTATCAGCCATTATCTGTTCACAGGGTTCAATTGCTGCTTCGGTTTTTTGATGGGTCATCCTCAATTTGACAATTTGTGAACCTCCCGGCGGAATGATAAGCTTGTAAATTGCAGCGGCTTTTGTTCCAAAATCATTTGGATTCAGATGCCTTGAATAGCGGTTCACCACATAATCATTGATGGCATCTTTCAGATACATTTTTTCATTTGGGATACTGTAGAGTTTTTCCCGGTTTGTCTCATTGTCGCAAAACTTAAATTCAGGAGCTCCATCAAAATTAAAAAAGTAATTCCCTCTTTGGGGGGAGAAAGCTTTAATGGTTTTTTCACCATTTAAGGAAAGTTTAGGCATAAATGGCTCATGTCCTGTAAACCAAGTTTTTCGAAACCAAATAGTTGGAATTACCCAGATTTCAGCATCCTCTGGCCCTCGATTGTGGATAGTTGCGAAAGCTGTAATGTCTTCAGCATCATTTTTTGCATACTCTAAAAATATGTCAAAGTATTCATCTTTATCAAAAATTCCAGTGTCAATCAATTCAAACTCTGGATCTGCTTTTGTTCTTTTTCTGTTTTCCTCTAGTATTTGTTTATAAGGAAATTCATTTTGAGGATACTTATAAAGCATCTTCATGTAACTGTGAGTAGGTGTTGAGTCAAGATAATAGTACAATTCTTTAACATCTTCACCATGATTGCCCTGATGGCCTGTCAAACCAAACAGTCTCTCTTTTAACATTGGATCCTTGCCATTCCAAAATGCCCAAGCAAAGCAAATGTTTTGTTTATAATCAGAGATCCCGCCGATTCCTTCTTCCCCCCACCTGTAGGCTTTACTTCGGGCTTCATCGTGTGTTACATTATCCCATGCAGCACCATTTGGACTGTAGTCTTCCCTTACTGTTCCCCATTGCCGTTCTGTTAGATAAGGACCCCATTTTTTCCAATGTTTTTTCCTTTCCCTATCTTCTTGAAGCCTTTGTTGTTCTATATTCATTTAAACCTGATCCAAGTAATCCATCCCGAATTTACCCATTTTTATTAAAGTTGGTAATCATCAGATATTACTTATATAAAATTTTCAATTAAGATTTTTCCGCAATCGATTTAATTGTCAGGAATTGATTCTTTTGGACTAACTGATTTATCATTTTTCAAAATTAAAAAATACCCAACGAAGGTTTAACCGTGTAACCAATAGAATGTTATAAATAACACTGATTTTTCTTAAAAATTTAATGGAGGAATTTTAGGTATAAAATGAATAAAATAGGAAATTAAATGGCCAAAGATGTAAATAAAAAAATTATTCAGAAAGAGAATTAAGGTGATTGAAATGATAGGAAATTATCATTTTTCTCTCAATTAAATTTTTTTGTCAAAACACTTTTTCGAACCTTTGGAAGTTTAGACTTCCTTTCATTTTTTGGATTTGGTAAGCTATTAAAAATTGTAAAAAATTTTTCTTCAAATAAATCAACCCATGCCTTAGAAGAAGTTGGAATGAAACTTCCTGAGTTGAGAAAGGATTCCATTTTCTTAAAATCAAAGTTTTCTGACGGGATTCCTGCACCTGCTCGTTTGGCATCAATGGCATTGCAGGCCTGTTCATATTGACCATTTACAGGGATCATCATGACGGGTTTGCCCAAGTACATGGCCTCGCACACAGATTCAAATCCGGCTGTGGTTATCAAACCCTTACATTTAGACATTTTTTCCAAAAACAGGTGATCGTTCAGTTGGTGAAAGGTCAAATTTTCCAAAGGTTTGTACATTTCCGGAGCTCCCTTTTGGTCCCAAAAGGCTTCAATCTTTATTTCAGGACATTTATTTGCATAAAGGAGAATTTCATCACTATAACCCGAATTAACCATGTAGGTCAAGTAGAAATCACCCTTGGTTGGAGTTTTGCTTTTTACTTCCTTTCTGAGAAGGGGAGGGAGTACAAATGTATTTCCATTCTGTAAAGGGTAAAGAGGTTTAAATGAAAGAGCTAACTCCAATTCTGATCCAAATGATGTGATTCTAGTATTGAGTTGAAATAATAATTTTTGAAGACTCTTCCCATTGGGATATAGGAAATCAGGATGATTTATAAGGTATTGATGTCCTATAGTCCAGTATCTGCAAGCCGGTTGATAGATCATATTGTAAAGTCCTCCCAATAAATCATAGAAATTTAGGATTATATCAGGTTGATATTCAGCAACAAGTTGATCTATTTTGTGAAGACTTTTTTTAAATAGGTTGATTTTGGTAAAGTTGTACGAAATTGTTCTGCCTAATTTGATGCCTTTGTGTTTTTTATCCGTCACAAAGTTTGGGCTTTCAAACAAGAATATCGGAGCTTTGATTTTTGAGGAAAAAAATTCCGGAATTTCTCTTCTTTGACTTTTTCCAACACAGACTGCACAAACCTCATGTCCATTTCGTTCCAACAATTGTGACATGGATATTGCTTGGGTCATGTGACCTCTTCCTTCACCTTGAACAATCAGCAAAAACTTCATTTCAGAGCAGGAAATTTGGATAATTTAGGTCTTCTGCTGGTATGGAGAATGCAACAGTCTTATAATCCTTCTGGGTTTCAAATGAGACGGTTTTTTCAGAAGACATCTTTTTGAAGTTGATTTCATTATAATAAATCAATTGCCAGGTACCATCATGGTCCTCTGCTAATGCACTCATCGTTTCCACCCAATCACCGGAATTGAGATAGGTAATTCCATCAATAACCCTGTTTTCAGCTTTGTGGATATGTCCGCAAATAATACCGTCGCAGCCCTTTGCTCTAGCCATTTTGGCCAATTCTTCTTCATATTGATCTATATAGGAAACCGCTGTCTTTACTTTTCCCTTAATATATTGACTTAAAGAAAAGTAGGGTAAACCTCTTTTTCTTCTATGGAAATTCACCAATCTGTTAAGCCATAGCAAAAATGTATATCCTACGTCGCCCAAGTATGCTATCCACCGAAGGTTGGTAGTGATGCTGTCAAAAATATCTCCATGAGTAATAAAGAATTTTTTTCCGTTACTTTCATAGATCATGTCAGTTTGCACAGAGAGATTCCCTATTTGAATGGGTAAAATCTGATCCAGAAAATCATCATGATTGCCTCTCAGGTAATACACCTTGGTGTTGTCCCTTTCGATCATTTTGATCATCCTGTTAAAAAACCTGGTATGTTTTCTTTTCCAAGAACCTGATTTGCGAAGTTGCCATCCGTCTATGATATCCCCGTTAAGTATGAGGTTTTCACAGGTATATTGCTTCAAAAAATGGGCTACTTCTTTAGCTTTTGCTCCTTTAGTACCAAGATGTACATCAGAGATGACGATTGTTTTGAAATGGGTTTTCAAGTCTGTCAGTTTTATTTGCAATATAAAAGTAGTGCAAAAACTAATGATGAAAAGAATATTATGAAAAAGATAAGTTTTTTAAAATTTAGTTTGGAATTGTGAAGAAATAGTTAACTGACTGTTAAATACACTCATCACAAGCTAAAGATAGGTGAAGTTGTCCCCTTTTTGTTATTAAAAGTGTGGAAATAAAAAGATAGTAGATCTACAAAGGAAGTTTTTTCCGTAAATTTTCTTTGAGTTAAGTTTGAATATAACCAACTTCGGGACATGTTCAGCCTAATGAACAACAATGTGGATTTTAGATGGTATGAAAAAGTCATTAGTTCTATTTTTATTTTTTGTGGTTTTATCCTCTTGTCATCAAGATGATAAAGATCCGGCAATCAATATTCTTGGATATTGGAATCTGGTAGAAATGACAACTTCTATGAGTGATGTTAGCATAGGAGTAGATTCAATAGATTTTTCGGAGAAATATATTTTTAATGATGACGGGACTTTTATTAAACTCACGAGCAAAATAAAAGGCAATGGAGAATTGCTAACTGTACCCGAACAGGCATTGGGAGTTTATGAGATGATTCCTTCTGACAATTCTGTCTTTTTATACGAGCTCATTCTCACTTTTGACACGAACCTTGCCTTGGTGGCCAATTGCGGGGAAGGTAATCAGGAATTCATGTATATCAATAATTCTAAAAAACTCACTAATTTCACATGGGCTGCCTGTGA
>NZ_JBGSXS010000032.1:0-3075 GCF_041751335.1 Aquiflexum sp. | reverse complement strand
GATGATGGCAATACCTACGATATTCTTGGCCCATACATTTATGTGGAAAATATCAATCAACAAATTATAGTCAGTTCAAATGTTTCAAGTGAATTGTATGTATACAAACCCGATTTGGATAGCCTTCATCATTTTACTTATTCTTACAATCTGACAAAATCCGAAAAAGAAGGGAATTACCCAACCGAAATTTCCGACCCCAAAGCATTCCATGACATTTTTAAGGGCATCAACAGTGAAGTATCCTTTCTGTCACCCATATGGGATAATGATCAGCAACTATATTACCGGATTCATTATGAAACATTATTTGAAGATGATTTTTCAGGGATGTATCCTAAAAGGATTGGGGCAAAAGTTTATTTAACAGTTTATAACAAAGACTTTCAGCTCAAAACAGAGGGACAACTCCCTCAATTTGAGGATATCCCCGGTTTCCACTTCGCCAAAGACGGCAAAATCTGGATATTCCAAAATTTAGATGATGAGATGGGCTTTGTCCGCTTTAGTTTAGAATTCACGCCATGACCGTCGGTTTGTGGCATTCATGCCATGACTCTAGGTTCGCAGTAATAATGCCATGACTCAAAGTCATAGCATGAATAGAAACCCGCAATCCAACCTCAAATTTTCCATTTTTTAATGTCAGACACCTAAACTGACTTTAAATCTAATGTTACATTTTCTATCTGACATTAAAATATTAAATTTTTAATGTCACTTGATTTGGTTAGCATTGATTTTAATATCACATTTGTAACCTAACATTAAAATCATCAAATTTTAAGGTCAAAATATGGGGTATTTGATCAATCCTGACAGGACCCAACCTTGGAATAATCTTCCGGAACTCCCGATAGAAGCCGGATATTACCGGGATTTGGATATTTTTGAGCAATTGGGTGAGGCCAAAGCGGCTATTGCCCGATTGCAGGGAAGAAGTGCGGCTATACCCAATCAGGGCATGTTGATCAATACCATCAGTTTGCAGGAAGCCAAGGCTTCTTCCGAAATTGAGAATATCTTCACTACCGATGATGAGCTTTACAAAGCCTTCAGTGATGAAACCATCAAGCAGGGACCTGCCAAGGAAATCCTGCATTACCGGGAGTCCTTATGGAAGGGGCATCAATACCTGCAAGAAAATCCGCAATTTGATATTCCTTATTTCGAATTGATTTACCAAACCATCACAGGCATGAACGATGGCATCAGAAAACCTTTTGCCCATACCTACATAAGACAGGAAAGTTCTGGCCCAAATGCAGGAAAAGCAGTGTACACTCCTCCCCGGGGAACCGGCGTGGTGGAGGCCAAAATGGACAACCTGATCCAATTCATGAACGATGACAATGCTATCGATCCGATACTGAAAATGGCGATAGGTCACCTTCAGTTTGAGGCCATCCACCCATTCCGGGATGGCAATGGCAGAACAGGAAGACTTTTCAATATCCATTTTCTGACCCAAAAAGGACTTCTGGATTTGCCCATTTTGTTTTTGAGCAAGTTTATTTTGGATAGGAAAGAGGATTATTATGCTTTTTTACCCGGAGTCACCCAAAGGGCTGCCTGGAAGGATTGGCTGATTTTTATGTTGAAAGCGGTAGAAAATACCTCCACGGATACCTACAACAAGATCAATGATATATTGGCTGCAAAGGACAGCATCCTGCATGTTTTGGAAAATGAAACAGGAATCAGCAGACCGGAATCTTTGGTAGAAGCCATTTTTACCCAACCCTATACCAAAGTCAAGCACCTGACCGACAAAAAAATCTACGCCGAAAATACCGCCCGCCAATACCTCAACCAACTCGCCGAAATGGGTATAGTCGAACGACGTGAAATCAGCGGAGGGCACTATTACATGAATCTGGAACTTTACAGGATCTTGGGGCAGTGAAAATTATTGAAGGTTGTACCTTCGAATCCCTGAGTCCTGAGCCTGTGGCTCAACCCACTGGAGTTCAAAACTCCATACCCAGCATCCCGAAGGCAGAACCTCCTAACAACCCAAAACATTCTGACTCAAACTCAAGTCATGAATTTACAGCGCTAAGCCCTGATATGAATTTATTAACTAAAATTCACATTGTTTTCTATTAAAAGTAGTTTTTAAGACTTATTTTGTAGGTTCAAACAGCTAGGACTTATGGAAAGATATTATGTTTTTTTGATTTCAATAATCCTGTATTCCTGTAATTCGGGTACTGAAAAAAAAGAGTTTAGCGATCAAATGACCTTTACGATCGACACGGTAATGGTAGATTCCAAGGAGGAATTTCTCTTTTTGAACGGAAATCTCAGTAGTGCTAAAATATGCCCTGAAAACCGCTATTTGTACAATTACAATTGGAGGGATGCGAAAATCGAAAAGGTTAACTTGGATGAGTTGGTTTTTGAAAAATCCATTGCTTTGGCCAAAGAAGGGCCCAATGGAGTGGGAGATTACCTTTCTGGTTTTTATGTATTGGAGAATGGAAAGCTACTGCTTCAAGGTCGCAACAGTTTTTTTTGGGTGGATGAAGGAGGCAATCTTTTGGATAAGGTAGATTTTATGAAGATGGAAGACAGTGGTCTGGAAAATTCAGATTTCATTGGGCCTCAGAAAATATTTAATTCCAGTGAATTGGTTCTGTATGGATATTTGATGAACTGGGAAGAAGACCTGTACCAGATAACCAAAGTTGATTTGGATAAAAAGACAGTTGAGAAGATCGACCATGAGTCATTGCTAAAACTCAAAGATTATAAAATCAACATGATGATGGATGGCAGGCCGGCAGGAGGGTATGGACCAAATGTCATCGTGAGTGGAAGCCCGGAAAAAGTGATACTCAGCACCAATGTTGCCAACGAAGCCTTGACCATGCAGGGCTTGGATGGAGTTCCCGTTTACCATTCCTTCCAAAGCCAACTATTTCCTGATGTATTGAAAAAGCCCGGTAAAACGCAGGTAGAATCCTGGGAGGAAATACAGGAAGTGGTAAAAGAAATGCGTTCAGAGGTCAACCAGGGAAAGTTTTTTGCAGACCAGGATGGGAATTTTTATAGGTTCAGCCATAAGCTCAA
>NZ_JBGSXS010000031.1:0-7205 GCF_041751335.1 Aquiflexum sp. | reverse complement strand
AATCAGTAAAACCGGAAGAGGGGAAGTTGGTTCTTGATTTTAACGGGATTGGAATGAGTAAGGGTACTTATAGTTTAGTAATTCAAACTGAGTCTGGCAAATATGAAGTATTTAAATTCTTAAAGAACTAAATTAATTAGGGCTTCTTGCGAATCCCTTAAGATACTGATTGTCAGTTAATAACTTAACAAAAATATAACACAAAAACCCCGAATTTGGCTGTTTTTCGCTTTTTTCGGGGTTTTCTTTTTTGTATTTTAAGGTTGCAAACTTAAATACAATTAAAGTTATGATTCAGCTTCCTCTTTTCAAAGACTTCGACGGATATTCTCCAAAATATCATTTTTTCAAGAATTCATTGTTAGGTCAGATACATGATTCCATTCCATGGTATGATCTGGTTTCCTGCCTTCCCGAGGAACGTACGGGAAGAGGTGCCCCAAGCTGGTTTGGTGGCAAAGGCATGTTTGCACTGATGTTTTTGAAGGCCTATCTCAATACCAGTGACAGGCAATTGTTGGAGCGTTACAACACAGACTGGGCCTTACAGTATTTTTGCGGCAAAGTACTGGCCGAAAACCAGCAGATAAAAGACATGACCATCATGACCAGGGTTAGGGCATATCTGGAAAAACACTGCGAATGGGAGAGACTTCAGGAAGTTCTTATCAGCCATTGGAAGCGTGATGTCAACAACACTCACGTATTGCTCATGGACGCTACGTGTTACGAGTCATTCATACGGTTTCCAACCGATGTCAAACTGCTATGGGAGAGCTGTGAGTGGATTTTTGAAAAACAGCTGTTCAGACTCTGTTCCCATCTAGGGGTCAAAAGACCAAGATCTAAATTCAGGGAGCAGAGAATTGCCCAGATGGCTTATTCCAGAAAAAGGAAAAACAGTTTCAGGGAAACGCTCAGAAGAAGGAAAGCACTCGTTTATCTACTCGGTAAAGGGATCGGCCAACTCCAGCAGATCCTCGACAGTAATAAGGGCGCAGATCTTGGTTTGAAGGATTTTGCAAGGTTTGCAGTGATAAAAAAGGTTCACCGCCAACAGGAGTTTTTGTTGGACAACCCGCCATCGGCTTTAAAAGACAGAATAGTTTCCCTGCACAAACCTTATCTTAGACCTATTGTGAGGGGAAAGGAAAACAAGCCGGTTGAGTTTGGAGCCAAAGCCCATATCCTTCAGGTGGACGGACTCACGTTTATAGACAAACTTGATTTCAATGCCTTCAACGAATGTACAAGACTTAAACTCTCCGTGGCCAAACACAGGAGATTTTTCGGTCCTGTAAACCAGCTTGGGGCGGACAGGATTTACGCCACAAACAAAAACAGGAGTTTCTGTACTGCCAACAAGATTTTCACCTGTTTCCCCAAAAAAGGCCCCAAAAAGCATGACAGGGGAGAAAGCATACTCAGTTCTGAAATATCCAAACAGAGGGCTACTGTAATGGAGGGTGTGTTCGGTACAAACAAAGAGTTCTACGGGCTGAGGAAAATCAGGGTAAAAGGAGAAAAGAGAGAGAAGTTTGCGATATTTTTCGGGATAATGGCAGCCAATGCTGTCAAGATAGCCAAAAGAAGAGCTGAAAAGGAAAGGCCGCCGGAACAAAACGCTGCCTAAAAAACACAATTGAAGACATCTTCATGGGATAAGTGTGCCCATACCATAAATGACCCGCCTATTCCCTATGCACAAAAGAAGAAATTGTACTTTTCCGTACCAAAATTGACTTCAAAATCAACCAAAAATCAAAAAGAAAGAGAAAGTAGGGTTTAGTTTTAACCTTACTTCTCAATTCCGAAGGAATTTTCCAAGAAGGCCTAATTGGTTTTTTTGCACGCTGATAACACTGATATAGCTGATTTTCACTGATTTTTTCACCTGTGAACATCAGCACAATCTGCGTTGTCAGTGTTCCTCCGAAAGGTAAAATAATCAAGCTGGATCAGCATATATCACCTAACAACCAATTTTTCAATCTTCCAATTTTAAAATTTTTCAATTTCGAATTTCGAACACCGAATGACGAATGATGAACTGAGATCAACCCAAGCCTCAAAATGGATACACATTTAAATCAATCCCCCAAAGCCATGGAAGGATATACAAGGTGAAAATGGTAACCAAAAGAATCGATAGTATATTCATCCAAATTCCTGCTTTGAACATATCGGGAATGGTCAGATAACCCGAACCAAAAACCACTGCATTGGGTGGGGTGGCTACGGGAAGCATAAAGGCACAGCTAGCGGCCATGGTAGCACCGACCATCAGACCGTAGGGGTGAACACCCATAGAGTAGGAGACAGCGGCTAAAATCGGTAATAGCATGGAAGCGGTGGCAACATTGGAGGTGATCTCGGTCAGGAAGTTGACAGCGGCTATCACGATCAACAAAAACAGCCCAAAAGCCATAAAATCCAGAAATACAAATTGATTACCGATCCAGGATGCCAATCCGGTTTCTTTAAATCCTTCAGCCAATGATAATCCGCCACCAAACAGCAGCAATATACCCCATGGGATTTTCTCGGCAGTCTTCCAATCTAATAACTTAGTTTTCGGTTTGGAAGAGGGGAGTACAAACAGCACCAAAACCCCGGCTATGGCAATAATGGTATCATCCAAAGCGGGAATAAAATCCTGAAGGACCAAAGAACGTAAAATCCATGACAATGAAACCAATCCAAAAACCCAAGCTACTCTTTTTTCTTCAACGGTAACCCGACCCAGAAGCTTAAGCTGTTTGTGGATTTCTTCCTTGCCACCTTGTATAACAAATCCTTTTTCAAAAGGGTAGGCAAATTTGACAAGATAAACCCAACAGATCGCCAATAAAATAATGGAGATAGGAAGTCCAAACATCATCCATTGGGAAAAAGTAATTTCATATTGATACATTTCCTTGATGACTCCGGCCAAGATGATATTGGTAGGGGTGCCTATCAAAGTGGCCACACCGCCAATGGATGCACTATAAGCAATGCCCAACATTAGGGCTTTGCCGATTTTGTTGGGAGATCTATCATGTGGATTTTCTGAGGAACTCAATTGGGTGACCACAGCGATGGCTATTGGCAACATCATCAGGGAAGTGGCTGTATTGGATATCCACATGGACAAAAAAGCAGTTGCCAACATAAAACCCAAAATTATCAGCTGAATATTAGTACCGATAAAGGATATGATGGTCAAAGCAATTCTTTTATGGAGACTCCATTTTTCTATGGCCATGGCTATCATAAATCCACCCATATATAAGAGCACCATAGGATGGGAATAGGAAGTGGCTGTATCAACCATGGGTAAGGCACCAAGAGTCGGAAGAAGCACTAAAGGCAATAAAGAAGTCGCCGCAATTGGAATGGCTTCAGTAATCCACCAAGTTGCTATCCAAACCGTGATGGCCAGCATGGCCAAAGCCTCCGAAGACATATCCTTGGGTTCTAGAAAAAATAAAATTCCCAGAAACAACAGAGGCCCGATAAATAAGCCAAGCTTAGCAGTATTGGTTTGGTTCATAAATCTCCGAATAAAAAGCTAAGCTTACCAAAAAAATCAGGATTTTCAAATTTTAAAAGGTTGGGGTGGTGGTAGGTGATTTATATGGTATTTGGAGGGATATGGGAATGTGTTTCTTTTTATTTAACATAATGTTAATTATATAACAGTTAGAATTAAATAATATATAATATCACCTGCAACTAAAACCTCCAAGCAAATAAGAGTAGATTGAATATACGCTTTTTTATCCTCTGAATATTTGTAACTACCCTCTTTCCATGCAACTTTACTAATTACTCTATTTCTAATCCCAAGTCAAAATTTTAAATTCATATACCTAAAATCCCCCAAACTCACCTCTGCCTAAAACTCCCCACATAATAGTCCACATCCGTCTTTACTTTAGTCTTTTGGGAGACTTTCAATTCGCTCCATTTTGTGCTTGGGATAACCCGGACTTTGGTTACTCCTCAAAGTGCAGATTGTATCTATACCTTACCATCTGGGGCCAAATTCTTCAGCTCCTTTTTAATTATTTTACTTTTTCTGACTTTAATTTCGGATAATCAGTGTACCCTTTTTTGCCAGGTGTATAAAAAGTACGCTGATCCCAATCCTGTAGAGGAGTATCTTGGGAGAATCTTTCCACTAAATCCGGGTTGGACACATACGGTTTGCCAAAAGCAACTGCGTCCGCTAAACCTTCAAGGATAAACCTGTTTCCTTTTTCCTGGTCAAAATCACCATTGATTATTAAAATGCCTTTGTACATTGACCTATATCGTTTTGCAATTTCGGTTACAGCATAAGGCAACTCGGAAACATCCGAAAATGGCTCTGACAAATGAAGGTAGGCAAGATTGTATTCATTGAGCTTTTCGATGATATAATCGAAAGTAGGAATGCTTTCTTCATCCATAGTCATTCCAAAAATTCCATGTAAAGAAGGGTTTAACCTAACACCAATTTTGTTTTCTGGCATCACTCCTTTCAGCGCATCGATAATTTCAAAAAGGATTCTGGCCCTGTTTTCAATACTTCCTCCGTAGCCATCGGTTCTCACATTGGACGTCCGGCTGGAAAACTGATGTAGCAAGTAGCCATTGGAAGCATGAATCTCAATACCATCAAAACCTGCTTCCATGGCATTTTTTCCAGCCATTTTAAAGTCCTGTATGGTCTGATGTATTTCTTCCAATGACATTTCCTTTGGTGTCACCGTCTCTTTGAAACCTTTTGGGGTAAAAGATTTGGACTGGGGGTTGATGGCTGAAGGAGCAAGAGGTAATTCTCCATTATGAAAATCAGGATGAGAAATCCTGCCCACATGCCAGATTTGGATAAATACTTTACCACCTTTTTCGTGGACAGCTTCGGTCACTTTCTTCCATCCATCGATTTGAGCCTGAGAATAAATCCCGGGCGTATTGATGTATCCTACTGCCTTCTTGGAAATTTGGGATCCTTCGGTGATAATAAGACCTGCAGAAGCCCGCTGTCTGTAATATTTGGCATGTAAGTCTGTCGGGGTGTTTTCCGAATTGTCAGCTCTACTTCTTGTCATTGGGGCCATTACTACCCTGTTATTCAATTCAATTTCCCCAAGGGACAATTTTTCTAAAAGCGGGTTGATATTCATGCTATTTTTTGGTTTGTTTTCAAAATTATGTGTATATACAACTAATCCTGAATATAGATCGTTCACGAAAAATTGAGTTATTTATTTATTCCTGCTCAATCTTAATTATATAGACAATGATACTTCCATCAAGGGATCTGTAGACATAAATCTAATTTCTAGAATCTACAATCTCCCGCTTGGAGTTAATTGTATCTACACCTTTCCATTATTGGAATTTGTAATTCCACTGTTCCAATAAAACAGTCTTACTATCATACCATGCAGAAGCCACCAAAAAATCACAAAATTCCCAATGCTGATCCGAGGAGCGTGGTAAGACCAAGAAAACTCAGAAACCCAACGATATCGGTGACGGTGGTCAAAACTATTGCAGAAGACTGGGCCGGATCCTGACCAAATGCTTTGAGGATAATCGGGATGACTGCACCTGAGAAGCCTGCAATCACCATAGACAAGATCATGGAAGTGGCGATCACCACTGCAAGTCCAAAGGAAGAAGCCCATATAAACACAATGGCAGAGGTTGTCAGTGCCACCGCAACGCCATTAAAAAAACCAACAGCTACTTCTTTTCTGGCCACCTTCCACCAATGCCTGGTTTGTATCTCTCTCAGAGCAAGACCTCTCATCGTCACGGCAAGGGCCTGTGAACCTGTGTTTCCGGATTGCCCCGCTACTACAGGCAGAAAGACAGCCAACACGGTCACCTGGGCAATCGTGTCTTCAAAGATTCCTACAATTGACGCTGCCAAAAAAGCGGTAACAAGATTGATATGAAGCCAGGGCAGCCTTTTTTTCACTGCAAACCAAGGGCTGGACAAGGCACGCTCTTCCCGACCAGCACCAAACATTGCCAAAACATCTTCGCGGGCATCCATCTGGGTGGCTGCTATCAACCGGTCATTCCTGATAATCCCCAATAAATTATTATTCAAGTCCACTACCGGTAAATTGAAAAATTTCCCTGCCTCGAAAAGTTCTATGATCTCATCCGAAGGAGTCATTACCTGTACACTCGGTGCGGGTTCCATCAACTTCTCAAGGGTGGTTTCTGTTTTAGATACCGCTAAAGTCTGTATAAAAACAGTACCTAGCAATTGTCCTGAAGTATCTGTAATATAGATACTTACAATCCTTCGGTCTCCAAGGGTCCTTAACTTTGTAAGAACATCATTTACAGTTTCTTTCGGATGGAAAGTGATAATCCTTGTATCCATCAGGTTTCCCGCAGACTCTGTAGGATAGCTCAGCATTTCATCTATTTTTTCAGACTTTTTTTCATCCAACAAAGAAAGTTTTTTTGTGACGGAAGATTCTGAAAGTCTGGAAATCAGTTTGGCTGCATCATAAGGATTCATCGGATCAAATAGGACAATAAACAAAGGATCTTCCATGTCATCCAAAACCCGGGAAACGGATTCCGGATTTAGATGAAGTAACACTTCTTGGGCGACATGAACAGGCTGCTTATGAAGATAATCCAGGAGTTCCTCAGTTTTCACCTTATTTAAAGTAATTGCTGCCTCTTCGGGGAATCGTTGGATATATTGACTTACCAGTTGTTCTTTGATTATTACCGTGTCCATAAATAGTTTATTTTGATTCGATTGATCACTTGTCAGAAGACCGACCCAGCAAACTGGTCAGTCCGATAAAGTAAAGGTCGCCCAATGCGTTACCAGCTTTTATGGCCGGGTGGTCCAACTTGTTGGTTGTTTTTTCCAATTTACTGAGAGATGCCCTTACAACTGTACCCAGAAAAGTACCATTCAATTTAATCACAGGCAGGTCGATTAAAACCGGGTCCCAGACTTCCAATAAATCAGAGGTGCTCATGCTGGCAAGGACGGTCCTTGGCACCTCTTTCATAACCGAATGGATTTCAGTTTCCGGTTCGGCTTTAAGTAACTCATTCCACTTGATGTACCCTACCAGTTTATTGTTGTCATTTAAAACAAAAACGTGAGGTCTGACAGGAGCACTGCTGCTTTTGACTAGTGTCAATGCGTCTTGAATCGTCATGCGATCGGATAAGGTGAATACAAA
>NZ_JBGSXS010000030.1:0-42576 GCF_041751335.1 Aquiflexum sp. | reverse complement strand
CGGTAGCTTTAATGTTACAGGAGGATTGATGGACATTGAAAATAATGCCCAATTAATAATCAATGGTGATGGTGCTGCAAGCAGTATTTTAAATGTAAAGTCATTTAATTTTGGTCAGAGATCCAAGGTTGATGTATTGGTGGGTGGAGGATTGTTTGTTGAGGGTGATGTGGATTACAGGGGAAATAATTCCGAAATTAATGTCAATGGTTTTTTTAGAACTGGTGGAAGTGTAATAATCACAGGAGGTTCTGGCAATCAATTGAATGCCTATGGTAATGCTCAAGTGATGATTGAAAAAAACCTTGATGTTAGAGGTACCAGCGACATTACTTTTGGGGGAACTAGTGAAACAGATATTGGTGGTGATATTATAACTGTTGGAAGCGCAAAGGTTATTGCAACTGAACAAGCGCAGGTATTTGTCTGCGGAATGTTTCCTACACCTTGCGAAGCTAACAATTGTAATACCCAAGAAAAAGTTCAAGGAACTTTTGCATCTTCTTGTAGGATTATGCCCGTGGAATATATTTACACCAAAGCTCAGTTTAATTCCAATAATAGAACTAATTCAATTTTGTGGGCTACTGGTAAGGAAGTAGAAAACAGCCATTTCGAAATCGAAAGATCAATAGGCAATATCAATGACTTCAGGGTAATTGAAACTGTGAACGGAATGGGATGGACTGAAAGCGTAACCGAATACAGCTTTGAAGATTGGAACCTTCCTTCAAATGAAACTTTGGTTTATTATAGAATCAATCAGTTTGATTTTGATGGTAAAGTGACTTTTGGTAAAGTACTGTCTGTTCGTCTTCCTTCTTCCAATCAGAATATGGTCAATGTTTGGAAAGTGTATCCCAATCCTTTGATCGGAGGTGAATCACTTAACATCAAGCTAGCCGATTTCCAATCTTACAACGGTGAAACTATCTCAGTAAAAATCATCTCTTCTACATCCACTGCTTTCCGGGTTCAGGCAGGTTCTGAATCTGAATTGAATGAAGTTTTAAGTGGTTTGGTTGCAAGGGTACCGAGAGGAGTTCTGATGATCGAAATCCAGTGGGGACAGAAAGTGGAACATTTTAAATTGTTGAAGAAGTAAGGAAGACGGAAGACGGGAGACGGAAGACCGAAGATGCGGACATTTAAAATTTAAAAACCTTCTTTAATATAAACAAAGAAGGTTATAATAAAATTAACTTTTTGAAAAGACATTATCCAACAAAATTATTCTTAGTTAATAGGAAAATGAAAAGCAATTATGTAGATTTGAAATTCATTTAGATGAATTTAAACCATGAAAAAATATTTTTTTTTAATTTTTTCTTTTTGCTGCATCTCTATTTGTGGAGCTATTGAGACTTTTGCCCAAAGCTTGGATTCTTTAGTGATTAAAAACCCTTGTACAACGGAATATTATATGAATGATGGTTCAGTTGTGGTGGTTTTTAAATGTAATACTACGTGGTTGCCTCCAACAGGATTAGTCGAACTTGAAGGAGCTTTGGTCATTGCTGGTGGCGGTGGAGGCGGAAGAAGAGATACAGATATTAGCAGAGGTGGTGGCGGTGGCGGTGCCGGTGGTGCTGTCTATGTCACCAATCCGGTTAATCTAACCTTAAATGATTTGCCGTTGAATATTACAATAGGCAGCGGTGGATTGGGTGCTACTGCTACAAATAGAAGGGGAAATATGGGTGTAAATTCAAGTATTGAGACGGCACAATTTCCACATATTATTAGCGAAGGTGGCGGTGGAGGAGGAAGCGCTTTAACAGGAAGTGATTTTGATGGTTTACAGAGAAACGGTGGTAATGGTGGATCAGGAGGAGGTGGAACTTCAAGAACAGGTATTGGAGGGAATTCGAGTGCTGGAAACCGTGGAGGAAATGGGACCGGCAATATTAATGATAATGTTACTGGCGGTGGTGGTGGTGGCGGTGCCGGTGGGCAAGGACTAGAACCTCAAGGTGCAACAAATGGTGGTGCTGGTGGGCCTGGTAGGATATACCCAATTACAAATGGTTTACCTATAATTGTTGCCTCCGCCCCTCAAAATATTTTTGCTGCAGGAGGGGGAGGTGTCGGAGGTAATCCTGGTGGCCAGGGAGGTGCTTTACCTGGAGGCTCGGGCATTGGCGGAAATGGAAATAATACACAAGCATCAGGAGCAACAGGAGCAGGCGGTAATGGTTTAATAAACACTGGATCTGGTGGAGGTGTTGGATTTTCAAGAGGAGGTAATGGTTCATCTGGTATTGTAATAATTAGATTTCTATCGTCTAGAATTCTACCAGTTGAGTTTTTAAATTTTGAAATTAAGTTTTTAGATCAAATTTTTTCTAGCGTAATTTCTTGGTACACTGCCAAAGAATGGGAAAACAGTCACTTCGAAATTGAAAGGTCTGAATTGAACATCAAAAATTTTGAAAAAATAGGTCAGGTGAAGGGAATGGGTTGGACTGAGACCATAACATCCTATTCATTTGAAGATAAAAATTTACCGCTTTCGGGCGGCTTGGTTTATTACAGGCTAAAACAGATAGATTTCAGCGGAAAGTTTGAATATTCAAGCGTAGTTTCTGTAAATCTTCCTAAAATACATGTTACTCAAGGCGTTTGGAGAGCCTATCCCAACCCAACCGTAAATGATCAATTAAGGGTAAGTTTATTGGACAGGAATGGGTACAATGATGAAGCCTTAACATTCAGACTTATCCAAGCCAATTCAGTCTCTGAATCCATGACTGTTTCCACTGAAGAAGAAATGAACGAGATCTTAGCAGGATGGGTGCCCAGAATGTCAAGAGGATTGTTTGTCGTCGAAATCCGTTGGGGGCAAAAAGTGGAGCATATCAAGGTGCTTAGAAAATAATTAAATGGTATTTATGAATAACTCTCCAAAAGATTGAATTTTTGGAGAGTTCATTTTTTTAGGGTTGATTGATAGAAAAAAATTCTTAATCCATGACTGTTTCTACTGAAGAAAAAATGAACGAAATACTGGCAGCATGGGTACCCAAAATGTCAAGGGGCTTGTTTGTCGTTGAAATCCGTTGGGGACAAAAGTAAAGCATATCAAGGTTTTGAATTTATAGAGTTATTTTTCCCTCTTATTATACAATTAATAAACTTGAATGTTTTCCTTTAAACCTTAATGGATTTCAAATCAGATTTTTTGTTTTGTAAATCGGGTTTTTGTTAATGTGAATTAAACTCCTTTTATTTCAATGTTTTTTATAGGAATATTCACCCTATAATTCAATTGATCACCCAAATATTTGTCCTCCAAATGAGTTTGATTTTATCCCAATCTTGGGATTTCTATCTTTTTAAATTAAAAAAAATCTCAAAGGTTTTTTTATTGGTGGTATTTTTTACCGGTGGTGTTCATATGTCCTTCTCTCAAACTGTAACCCGCACTTTTGATTCCAGTGGAACATTTATCGTTCCTGATAAAATCACATCAATAAATGTGAGTGTTTGGGGTGCGGGAGGTGGTGGTGGATATTATGCAAGTGGAAATAGTAGGGGTGCTGGTGGTGGTGGTGGCGGTGGTTTTTCCCAATCCATTAATTTCACAGTTTCACCTGGTTCTCCAATCATTTATGTTGTGGGAACCGGCGGATTTGGTGCTAGTACCACTACTGCAAGCAATGGCGGTCAAAGTGTTTTTGGAAGTTTGGTTGCAAATGGGGGTACTGGTGCTTCTGGAAGATTTGGAGGAGCAGGAGGCAATGCCAGTGGAGGGTTAACCAATAATAGATCCGGAGGTAATGGCGGTACCCAAGCAGATAGCAATAATAGAGGAGGTGCAGGCGGAGGTGCAGCTGGAAATACAGCTGGAAACGGTGTAATTGGAGTTGGAACAGGGAATAATAATGGGGGAGCTGGTGGCGTTGGAATAAATGGGGCAGGTTCTGGCGGAAATGGAGGTAATAATGGGAACAACGGAAATGATGGTGCTTTGCCAGGAGGTGGTGGTGGAGGCGAAGGTGGGAACGGAGTTCAAGGTGGAAATGGTGGAAATGGGAGAATAATTGTTTCCTGGTCCTGTTCTGCCACACTCGCCTCAGGACTAGGCTCAAATAATCAATCAGTGTGTATCAATGCACCTATTGCCAACATCACTTACGAACTTGTTGGAGCCTACGGGGCTACCTTTTCAGGTTTACCTGATGGGGTTGCGGCAACTTACAGTAATGGCGACATTATCATCAGTGGCGCCCCTTCGCAAGCAGGAACTTTTGAATATACCATTACACCTATTGGGGCTTGTGAAAGCAATGTGCTCACAGGAACAATTTCAGTTTCACCAAATCGTACGGCGGGGACCATCACTGCCAATACCTTCTGTGAAGGTTCTCCATTACCACCGGGTGCGATCCAGCCCATTACAGGCGTAACAATTATTGGGACTGCCGTTGGTTTGCCTGCTGGAGTCAGTGCGGACCTGATAGGGAACGATATAGTTTTTTCAGGAACACCCACTGAATCAGGTACTTTTGATTATACTATACCCCTAATTGATGGCTGCGGCACCGAAAATGCCACAGGAACTATTGTTATCAACTCTATTGTAGCAATTATTGATCCTTCATTGGATGGCCAGATTTCTTGTTTGGGATCTACATTTGACCCTATTTACATAAGTCCTCAATTAGGTTTTACCTATCAATGGTTTGAAAATACTTTTTCGAAAAATTTCGGAGGCATACCGGTAGTTGGAGCTAATTCCCATGAATTTATTCCTCCAACAAATAGTTTAGGTACTTTTTATTATTATGTGGAAGTTACTGGCTTATGTGGTGATCCTCTTACGGTTGCCAGTCCTGTTTCAGGGGCCTTTGAAGTTTATCCGGGGAATGCTGCTGAGCCTGGCTCCATTTCTCCCACTGTCTGCGTCAATGATGCCATTCCTGACATTACCCATCTCACTTTTGAGGCAACAGGAATAGGAGTGCCAGTTAATCTTCCTGACGGAGTGGATGCAATCTGGTCAGCAAACGAAATTATCATTAGTGGAACACCAACCCAATCTGGTGTCTTTGATTATAGTATTCCTTTGGTTGGTGGCTGCGGAGAAGCAAGCGCAACGGGGACCATCAGGGTGAATGCTTATCCCAACATACCCAACCAAGTTACCCCAGCACAGGAGGTTTGTCTCAATTCCGGATTCTCTTCTATAGGGGTATCCCGTCTCACAGGGTTAAGCTATCGATGGTACAGCAATACTATAGCATCCAATTCAGGAGGAACCCTGATTGCGGGAGCAAATTCAAATATTTTCACTCCACCCTCCAATGTGGAAGGTACAATGTATTATTATGTAGAAGTTTTTTCAAACTTCTGTGGAATCGGTGATTTGGTTTACAGTGCTGTTTCTGGACCTCAGACAGTGAATCCGTTGCCGGTGGTCACTTTTGAAACCCAGCCTTCCGGTAATTTCTGTGTGGGTCAGGACATCACTTATACTACCCAAGCAGGACAGTCTGATTATGTATGGACACTTCCGGGAACACCAGGAATAGACTATGTCATTATTATTGGGGGAACTTCAACAGATGATTTGCTAACAGTGAGGTGGTTGACTCCAGGCTCAAAATCTATTTCTATCAATTATGCCAACAGCAACGGTTGTTTTGCGGCTGTACCAAGGGTTTCCACCCCAATTACTGTACAAATTAACACGTTTACCCCATCCAATCCTTTGGCACCAAGGGTATGTGTCAACCAAGTACTTAATCCTGTTTCCATCAATACCACATTGGCAACGGGGATAGGTTCTCCCGTTGGTTTACCACCAGGGGTAACGGCTTCTTTTACAGGAAATACAATTTCCATTTCCGGTACACCGACTGCATCTGGAACCTATAATTACAGTATTCCGCTGACAGGTGGTTGTGGATCAGTAAATGCAGTAGGTACAATTGTGGTTTCTCCGGTATATGAATTAAGAGCAACCACATCTGTATCTCCAAGTAACAGTGGGGGTTCTGCCACAGTTACCATACGTGGGGACGTGGCCAATCTACCAAATGGGACCTATACAGTAACATATCGGATGGGGCTTGCCAATCCAGGTGGTCCATATACTGCTACAGTGAATGTGGTCAATGGCAGAGGTTCCTTTACCACAGTTCCTGTTTTTGATGCAGACCTGACTTCTTTGGAAATTTTGACCATTAGGAGACCTATTGATACATGTGCAATTACCCTTACGGAAAACAACATCACATTTTTTGGTATTTGTGCGGCGGTATATGAAGCGGATGGATTTTTCTATGTGCCGGCTGGAATATTTGAAATTACCATTAAAGTGTGGGGTGGGGGTGGAAAAGGTGGAAATTCTACTTCGGCTGAAACTGGAGGCGGAGGCGGTGGTGGCGGATATGCTACCATCACAGTCCCTGTAAATCCAGGGCAAACTTACAGAGTGAAAATCGGAGATGGTGGAACATTAACCACTCCTAATGGTGGACCGACATTGGTTACCAGAAGTGCAACAGATGACCTTTTGGCAGCGATTGTTTATGCCAATGGTGGCAATGCGGGATCTATTGGGGGATTTGGTACAGGAGGAACAGGAAATTCTGGAGCTGGAGTAAATGGCTTACCAAACGGATCTTCAAATGGAGGTAACGGAGGACAAGGCGGTGGCGCTGGTGGCGCTGGAGGCAATGGTGCAATTTCTAATAATTCAAATGGAGCAAATGGAAATGCACCCGGCGGTGGAGGTGGAGGTGCCCGAGGTAATAATAGAACAGGTGGAAATGGTGGTCCAGGATTGGTAATTATCTCATATTCCTGCCCACCAATATCTCCCGACAATTGTTTTGTAGTAAGGGATGACGGTGCTAGGACGGGTTTTACAATCATAGAATTCACTTGCGCAACCAATGAATGGGTTGCTCCTACAGGCTTATTGGATTTTACGGTAGTCGCTGTTGGATCTGGCGGTGGAGGAGGAATGGGAACCTCCGCTGGCGGAGGTGGAGCAGGGGGCCTAGTCACCACTGTTGTCTCCAGTCCGAATCCCAATGGTATAGAAGATGGTACGATATTTAACATTAATGTTGGTCAGGGAGGACTTGGAGCTACTTCCACCAACAACCGTGGAGGCAATGGAGAACCTTCCTCATTCACTGGAATGATGGGTGGCACATCCGTAAACATCATAGCTCCTGGTGGAGGTGGCGGGGGTTCCTACAATTCTGGTAATATTGCCAATGGAATATCAAATGGCGCATCCGGAGGTGGAGGGGCTTATTATTTACCCACCAATTATATTGGTTCTGGTGGTGCCGGTACCACGGGAATGGGATATGCAGGCGGAAATGGAGACTTGGGTACAGGTTCAAGTCCCGCCATAGCTGGCGGCGGTGGTGGTGGTGCTGGAGGCCTTGGAGAGACGGGTGATGCCCGTGGTTCAGGACAATCAAAAGGTGGGAATGGTGGACAAGGACTTACCTTCAACCAATTCGGTTTGCCGTTTGGATATGGAGGTGGAGGTGGAGGAGCAGGCGATGGCGGAAATAGCGGTCAGATGAATCCAGGTACTGGCGGAAGTGCTCCAGGCTTTGGAGTCATTGGTGGAACCGGAAATGTAACTGGATTAGGGCTACCTGGTCAAGAAAAGACAGGATCAGGTGGTGGCGCCGGTCGAACTGGTGGAGGGGCCGGAGGGTCGGGGGTTGTTTATATTATCTATGAAAATTTCAGGATCTTACCGGTAGAATATATATTTATTAAAGCGCAATATGTAGAGGATGAAAGAATGTCCCTTCTCACTTGGGCTACTTCCAAAGAGTGGGAAAATTCACATTTTGAGGTTCAGCGGTCTTTTCAAAATGTAAATAATTGGACTACTATAGGTAGCGTGGAAGGTATGGGGTATGCTGATGAGCCTGTATATTATAAATTTGAGGACAAAGAGTTGCCATTGACTGGTGGGAATCTTTACTACAGGCTGAACCAGGTGGATTTTTCCGGTAAATCAGAACATTCCCGTGTACTGTCAGTAAGGTTGCCTGCTTTGCAATTTACTAAGGGTCTTTGGCGGGCCTATCCGAATCCCAATTATGGTGAAACCTTAAAAGTGAGTCTTTTGGATGCAGATGAATATGATGGGAAAAACCTTTCCTTCAGAATTATCCAATCCACTTCAAGTTCTCAATTAATTTCAGTTGCCACTGAAGGTGAAATGAATGAAATACTTGGGCAAATGATTTCGGGGATTGCTAAAGGAGTTTTCATATTGGAAATCCAATGGGGACAAAAAGTGGAGCATATCAAAGTCTTGAAAAAGTAACTTGGATTCTATATATATACATTGCACATTGATTTTTTAGCAGGTTGTTTTTTTATTCGGTTCAAAAATGAATTTTATATTGCCCATTCTGCTTTGTAAACGATCCGTTTGGTTATTAGCTTCTTCTTGTTTTATTTCATCCACTTTTTGAGGGTTTTTAAAGCCTTACAGTTTTGATTATCACCCAAACGATTAAATTTTATTTACTATGTTTTTCCTGTTCAAACCCTTCAGTGGTTGTCCTCATATGAAATCATTTGGTTTCAAGGTTGCCTTGTTATTAATTTGGTTTTGCGTTGATTCTTTACTTGCATTGGGAGAAGGTTCAGCAACTTGGGGAATAAGTGATAACCGCCAAAGCTGGCTTTGGTACCCGGGTAATTCCGGTGAGGGTGGTTTTGCAAATAGGGGCTATATGCTTCTTCCTTCCGGAGTTTCGGGATATGATGGAGGTCATAGATTATATGTGTATGCCAAAGCTGGAGAAACAGTTTTCTGGGGATTTCGCAGAGAAGGATCTTCAGGTGATATTAGAGTTAGATTTTTATACGATGCCAATAGCTCAGAATTTTTTCCAACAGGGACAAGTGGTGCCGGACGGACTCAAAGAGTTTCCCAGGATTATAATGCAAGCAGCAATGGTTCTTCCCAGGGAAGGCCTCCTTCTGCTGGTGCAACCAACAGTGGTCCATCGCAAGTGACCGGATCTGGATATCATGCGTATTCTTTCGTCAATAATACCGGAGCGGCCAGGGCATTTTGGGTTGAGATTTCCAATACTTCCAACAATCATATCACAGGTGGTTTCAATATCAATTTTTGGGATATCACGGTTGCTTCAGGTTCTTCTGGGAGCTATTCCGAAATCCCTGGTCGGGTTTATTCCAGATTCTGGAGTATCGTCAATTCAAGGCAAAACCCTTCAATCAGTAGTCTCACTTTGACAAAAGCTTCAGCAGACAAATATTCTTTTCATAATGATTTCGGATTTTACGTCCCTGTAGACAATACCTATTCGGCAGCAGGTGATGACTATTTTGTCAAATACATCAATTTTGCAGGTTCGAGCGGTGGATGGACTAATTTTTTTGCCAATAAGGATGGCCCCAGAAACACGCTTTCCTTTGATGAAAACAGAAAGTCGATCAGCGGTACCTCCTCCAATTATCAATACCCTTTGTTTATCAATGATCCTGATCCTACAATTTGGAAATCTACTTCAGCGCCTTCTGCTTCTTTGAATATCAACTATCAAGAGAAGGCTGCACCGGCACATGGAGGCGAGGCGACAATTAAACTTACAATCAGCCTGCCTGCCGTAGTGGATATACTGATAGACCTCAATGGCAATTACACCTATGATGATGGTATTGATTTACTGATTTCCAAGGAATATCCCGCACCCGGTACTTATCAAATCTATTGGAACGGAGAAGATGCACAAGGAGCTGTTGTGCCTCCGGATACCAATGTTGAGGTAATTGCCACTGTGGTATTTTACCCTGTCCATTTCCCCATTTTTGATCTGGAGCAAAGTTTAGGAATGACCGTTACCAATATCAGACCAGGTGCCGTGGCCAATAACAATATCTTTTGGGATGATTCATTGATCCCAAGAAGCGGTCTTACACCAAGTGACAGCCCACAGTCCATCATGGTAAATACAACAGGATTACCTGGGCCTAACCGTAAATGGTGGGCTACAGGTGACAATGGCTTCAGCAACAACATCACCATTAACACCTGGGCAGGTTCCTATAATACCGAGGTCAATCAGTCCTTTCGGATTTTGCCTGTTCAATGGATCTATTTCCATGGAAAAACCATGGAAAATAAAATTAAATTGGAATGGGGAACCGCAATGGAAAAGGACAATAATGGATTTGTTATTCAACGTTCCAAAGATGCCAAATCATGGATAGACTTAGGGCAGGTCAAAGGTGTTGGGAATAGTGAAAGTCCAGTGCATTACCAGGATTGGGATAGCCATCCTTCAATAGGGCCTAATTATTATCGAATTAAACAGGTTGACTTTAATGAAAATACTGATTTTACCAGTGTCATTAGGGTGGATTTTATTTCGGATTGGGACATTCACTTATATCCTAATCCAGTTAGGGATGAATTCTATATCCAGTCCACTGGGATTGACAAATTGCAGGTCTTTTTGATGGATAGTAAAGGAGCAAAAATGATTCCTGAACAGATAATTCTCAGTGACAATAAATTGGCATTAAATATAGCAAAGCTAAAACCGGGATTTTATTTGGTATATATCCAACAAAATGAAAAGTCCCTGATCAAAAAATTGATAAAGATTGATTGACAGATTTGCTTTCAACCTTTGTCTAACAAGAGATTCCAAAGTGTTTTAATTTATAAACTAACCTAACCGATTGATAATGACGCGTAAAATTATCTTTGTTTTATTATTTACTGCCACAATTATGGCATGTGTGCCTGACGACAAAAATCCTGTTTCAGATCCTACTATTACAATAAATACGAATAGTGAATCCCTGAGCAAACGATTTTCTTTGGAGGGTTCAGGAGTTGTTGAAATCTTTGGCCCTGATATATTGAACGGAAGGCTTTCCGAAGAAGACCTGCCCGCAGGAAAAGTACCGCTCATGATGGTTTCCCAGGTCAAGCCACCGGTTTTGGAGGGCAAGGAATTGACTGCAACCCATGTGGATATTTCAGATAATTATGCCTTTGTCAGTTACAATACTGTTGGACCTGTATTTTTGGGGGCCATCGAAATATTTGACATTACCGATCCACTGCATCCACAGATCATCAGTCAGGCCGTTTTTAAAAATGGAGATGTAAATTCCCTTAGTTTCAAAAACGGTGTTTTGTATGCTGCTGCCGCCTTTGACATCGATCAGGAACCCAATATCAAGACTGCTGCACAACTTGTGAAGGTTCATGTAAGCAATGGAAAATTTACTTCAGAATTTTCCAAATATGACATTGAAGGCTATGCGGCGGTGGATGTCTGTACCACATCAGAGGATATTGCAGTGGCAAGTGGCAGCAATGGCCTGGTCGGTTTGTTTAATGGCACAGGCGAAATGCACAAAAACTTTCACTTGGACGATTTGAGGGCTGTCAAATTTGGCAATGATGTAATCGCTGTGCTTAGTGGAACAGATGGCATAAAAATCCTTAAACCTTCAAACCTGGAAACCATTCAAAACATCTGGATTGAAAAGGATATTGCAGAGTCCAAAAGGACATTGGACATGGCGCCGGGACTGTTATTCGCCTCAGAAGGCCTAAGAGGTGTAGGTGTTTATTCAACCTCAACAGGTTCTTTTTTGCAGCGGCTTTCCATTCCTATCAAACCTGAAGGGGTAGAAGAGGGGGATGTAGTGACCAATGCAGTGTCTTATGCTGATGGCAAAGTCTTTATGGCGAATGGCGGTGCAGGTGTCGCTGTTTCACAGATTGTTGAAAACGATGTTTTGGAAGAAATCGGTATTCTAGGAATATCAGGTTCCTCAAATTTTATCAAAGCTTATAATGGGTTCATTTTTGTAGCGTCCGGCCGTCAGGGTCTCCAAATCCTGAATTTGACCCAAAAAGATGAATTGGCTTTGACTAATGAAATCAGTTGTAATGGATTTGGTGTTTATGATGGCAATGCAAACTTAAATGTGAATACAGGCGAAAATGTGGGTTATGCTGGGGCTGTTTCTCTCAAAAATGTCAATGTTGGCGGCAATTTGACTTTTTGTGGATCAATGGCAATTGAAAGTAGTTTAAATATCAATAGCGACGGGATGTTCCTAATGAATGGTTCCCTGGTTTTTGGTCAGTATAATAAGAATAACAATCTTTCCATCAACAGCAATGCTACTATGAAAGTATTTGGGGATCTGGTGATTTACGGTAATCTGAATCTTAACTCAGGTTCTACCTTGGAATTTGTAGGAGAAGGAAATAAAGTCACCATTTTTGGTAATTTTCAAAGAGGTCAAAATGTAACGATCAAAGGAGATTTTATTGATACTGAGGGGAAATTGAAATAGGTAATTTGAATTAAACAAATAAAACTACAAACCCACCAAAATAAACTTTTTTTGGTGGGTTTGTCTTTATAATCATTCGCATTGTTGCCAGTAAGCAGATAATTTTTGAAGGCAGGACATTATTAACTAATAAACCGTTTAGAATAACTCAGAATGAGAACCAAGCCGTACCAAGTAAATCTCTTTTGGATATTCGGTTTGCTCCCATATCAGAAGCAAGCCTGGGAGAATGTGACATTCCCAAAATCCTGAATAATTGCCCACAAGCTTATGGGGTTTCATTTTTTCAGGCATAGCTTCGTGTCCATTTTCAGCAAGGAGAGATATTGCCCTCTGAATATCCAATAATTCACGCTTTTTTTTGAGGAACTTCTTGAAATCCTTTTTGAACCTGCTTGAATAGACAATATGATAATTAATCATTTACCCAAATCCTTAAAAAGCTGATCCATATCGGTATATCGCTTCTGGGAGGACTTTTCCTTTATCGCTTCCTCTATAGATTGTTTGGTATCTTCATTTAGTTCACGGAAATCTGAAGCTTTGGTCAATAACGTTTCAATCAGGTTATTCACACTCCTGTTTTCCTTTTTTGCCAAATTCTCCAGATGCTTGTCTAACTCTGTTTTGATTCTTACCGATCTTGATTTTCTTTCGCTATTTGTATTCATTGTGATATCATTTGTGTTCACTTGTAATACATAAATATAGCATAAAAATGTTCATTTCAATATGCTCCATCTTCGGAACAAACTTTTAGAAAGATGATTTAGCTTTGATTAATGAAATCAGCTGAATTGGGTTTGGGTTTTATGAAGGGAACGCAAACTTAAATGTCAATTCAAATGAACCCTCCAAAATTTCAATTTTTGGTGGGTATGTTTTTCACCTCTTTTCCTCATACCATGTCTTATGGACTATTTTCCATTGACCATCAATTTTGATCAAAGTCAGGTAGTCATAATAATAAACTCCCGGCCAGAATAGTTCTGTTTTGGCCAAAGCAGTGTAGCCTTTGATTTCAATTTCCAGTAATCTATTGTCAAAAAGGCTAGGGTCTCTTTTTTCCCCTTTTGCCACTCCGGAAGCCCATTCTTCATAGGGGGTTACTTTGAAATTCTCCCCCCGATATCCGATTAACCTTGCTGATGGATCAAAAGCTGCATCGAGTTTTGAACCGTCCCTTTCCATCATGCCATCAAAATAAAGTTGTATGGTATGCTTAATGGCAGTTTTTTCATCCTGGATGGTTTGGGAAAATATTGACCCGCAACAGGACAAGATAAGAATTAAAATGAGCAGCTTTTTCATCTATTTTCTAGGGTATTCAATTCCCATATTGTAGAGTCCAAAGGCAAAAATATCTGCGATTTCCGCAATTTGCATGGCGGTTGGTTTTCCTGCACCGTGTCCTGCATTTGTCTCAATGCGGATTAGAACTGGATTTTCACCTTGATGTGCATTTTGTAGGGTTGCTGCAAATTTGAAGGAATGGGCAGGGACTACCCTGTCATCATGGTCTGCAGTGGTCACCATGGTAGCTGGATAAGCTGCTGGTTTTAAATTGTGTAAAGGAGAATATCCTTTTAGGTACTTGTACATTTCTTCATTGTCGTCGGCTGTTCCATAATCATAAGCCCACCCCGCACCCGCAGTAAACTGATGATACCTCAACATATCCAATACCCCTACAGCCGGGAAAGTCACTTTTGCGAGTTCAGGTCTTTGGGTCATTACTGCACCTACTAAAAGGCCTCCATTGCTACCGCCTCTAAGGGCAAGATAATCTGAAGAGGTATAACCTTCACTGATGAGGTATTCTCCTGCTGCAATAAAATCATCGAACACATTTTGCTTTTTCATTTTAGTGCCAGCGAGGTGCCAATTTTCACCATATTCACCACCACCCCTAATATTTGGGACTGCAAAAATGCCGCCATTTTCCAACCAAACTGTATTGGCTATGCTAAAGGAAGGTGTTAGACTTACCCCGAAACCTCCGTAGCCATATAGTATAGTAGGGTTTTTACCGTCTTTTTTAAGACCTTTTTTATGTGTAATGATCATAGGGATTTTAGTCCCGTCTTTGGAAGTGTAGAATACCTGTTGACTTTCAAATTGCTCGGGATCAAATTTTACCAGAGGCCTATTATACAATTCACTTTTTCCTGTGGCAATATCATATCGGTAAATAGAGCCCGGAGTAATATAGGAAGTGAAAGTGAAATAGAGTTCTGATTCTTCTTTCTTCGTAGAAAATCCCCCCGCAGAGCCTACACCGGGCAATTCGACTATTCTTTCCTGCTTGCCTGTATAATCAAATTGCTGGACTTCAGTGACAGCATCTTTGAGATAAGTGGCAAAAAATTTACCCCAACCTTTTGAGATATCCATGACATTTTCCGTTTCAGGGATTACATCATTCCAATATTGTGGAGGTAAAGCATCAATGCTAGTTTTCACCAATTTATTGTTTGGTGCATTCAGATTGGTGAAAATGAACAGTTCTCCATCTTGGTGGTCAACCACATAATGGGTACTTTCCATATCCGACACCATAGGAACGATGGGAGAAAATGCTTTAGTAATGTCCTGAATATATAATTCATTGCCGGTAGTGCTGTTGGCTGCAGAGATCACCAAATATTTCCCATCCTCAGTAACTGAAGCACCAACATATCTTCTTGGGCTTTCATCATCACCAAAAACTAATACATCATCTGATTGGTTGGTTCCTAATTTGTGGTAATATAGTTTGTGGTTATTGGTCAGGGCAGATAATTTTGATCCATCAGGCTTGTCATAGGTGCTGTAAAAAAATCCCTCTGTTCCCTTCCATTCAATTCCTGTAAACTTAGCGTCTACTATCTTGTCGTCCAGTAAATCCTTACTTTTAGAATCCATGACATAGATGTCCCTCCAATCGGAACCGGCAACAGAAACAGCATAAGCAAATAATTCCCCGTCTTTTGTAAATGATGCACCTCCCAAAGAAGTTGTTCCATCTTCCGAAAGTTTATTTGGGTCTAAAAACAACTCTTCTTCTCCATCCGGGCCCGACTTCCTATATAAGATTGACTGGTTTTGAAGCCCATCATTTTTATAATAGTATTGGTAATCTCCGTATGTCGTCGGAGCAGATAATTTTTCGTAATTCCAGACTTCTTCCAGTCTTTTTCTAATAGCTTCTCTAAATGGAATTTGCTCCAAATAACCAAAAGTAACTTCATTCTGTGCAACAACCCAAGCTTTGGTTTCTTCAGCATAGTCATCTTCCATCCATCGGTATGGATCTGCGACAGTTTCACCCCAATAGGTATCCACATGGTCGATTTTTGTATTTTCAGGATAATCCACTTCTATAGTTGGGAATTTATTTTCTTGCTGGCATGAAAGGACAAGTGAACTTCCAATTGCCATAGCTAATATTTTATTTGTCTTCATTTCTTGTAAATCAAATTTGATCAAAACCCAAATAGGACACCAAAACCTCAGGCATTTTGATGCCAACCTCTGTTTGGTTGTTCTCCAAAATGGAAGCTACTATTCTTGGTAAAGCCAAAGCACTACCATTGAGGGTATGAGCCAGCTGTGTTTTTTTATCCTCTCCTCTGAAGCGTAATTTGAGTCTGTTGGCCTGATAGGTTTCAAAATTGGATACTGAACTGACTTCAAGCCATCTTTCCTGTGCAGCAGAGAAGACTTCAATGTCATAAGTCAATGCTGAAGTGAAACCCATATCACCGCCGCAAAGTTTTAACACCCGATAAGGGAGTTCTAATTTTTGCAGCAGGTTTTGAACATACTTGCTCATTTCCTCCAAAGTATCGTAAGATTGGTCAGGATGAGAAATGTGTACAATTTCCACCTTATCAAATTGATGCAACCTGTTCAGCCCCCTGACATGCGCACCCCAACTTCCGGCCTCTCTTCTAAAGCAAGGCGTATAGCCCACATTTTTGATTGGGAGGTCCTTTTCGTCTAGTATCACATCCCTATACATATTGGTGATGGGAACTTCCGCCGTCGGGATCAGAAAAAGCTTGTCAACTGTCGCTTCATACATCTGACCTTCTTTGTCAGGAAGTTGTCCTGTGCCATAGCCAGAATCCTCATTGACCAAAATTGGTGGTTGAACTTCTATATATCCGGCTTTCAAAGCCTCATCCAAAAAGAAATTGATCAAAGCCCTTTGGAGTCTTGCACCTTTTCCCTTGTAAACGGGGAATCCTGCACCTGCTATTTTAACTCCCAGATCAAAATCAATAATGTCATATTTTTTGATCAGTTCCCAATGGGGTAATTTGTTTTCAGGTAGCGAAGGGATTTTACCATGTTCGAAAACGACCTCATTGTCTTCCGCTGATTTACCTTTGGGTACAGATACATGAGGGACATTAGGAATGGTAAATAAAAGTTGTTTCAATTCCTCCTCATAATTCGTGTAGGAAGACTCTAAAGTTTTGATCTGTTCTTTGATTTCAGAAGTCCTGAATTTTATTTTTTCCGCTTCTTCTTTTTCGCCTTCCTTCATCAAGGCTCCAATCTGTCTTGAAATCGTGTTGGATTCGGCTTGAAGATTGTCCCTTTGGGCTTGGGTTTCTTTCCGGTTTTTATCGATTTCCAAAACTTGGAGTAGTATAGTTTCTGCTTTTGCAAAATTGCGTTTGTGCAATCCCTGCAATACAGTTTCAAAGTTGTCCCTGATGGCATTGACAAGTAACATAATGTGTTTTGTATGGTATGAATGAAAGGTGCAAAGATAAGGATGTTCACCAATTGAGAGGGTGCTAACATCAATTATATCATAATCGAAAAAGATTCTTTGGCTTTAATTATTTAACAATGATTGCCTTTTGAACACTGGAAAAAGGCCCATCCAACTCTGTCCCGTCTTTTTTCAGCAGTTTAAGCTGTAGGTTGTAATCCCCTTTTGGCAAGTCTGATATTCGTATAGGATATGCCTCATTGATTTCATAGGAATATTCACCGACTCTGACCTGCACTTTGAGATTGTCCAAAAGCATGTCTCCGCCAATAACCAAAAAATCTATGGTAATTTCCTCATCTTCTATATAGGTCTGTCCATTGATGGGAAGGTTCATTGCCAAATAAGGTTCTGCTGAGTATGGAAACGGTCTAGAATCACCCACCAAAAAGTCACGATCAACATAATTCCCGAATTCTTTGAGAGCAAGTCCCTCGTTATCCAAAAGATAGGCTACTACCCTGTAAGTACCTTCATTTAAGTCTCTTTGAAAAATGGGTGAATTGTACCCTATTGGATCTCCTGAGTTAAGAATAATATTCAATTGAAATCCTGCCAAACCTTCTCCGAAAGGGTAATTTTTAATGTTGAATTCAAAAGGGACTTTGCCTGGTTTGAAACGCTCCAAGTTTAATGGAGAATACATCTCAATAATGGCATCAGGAAAGTCCTTTTGTTCGTCAAAAAAGTAAAAACTGATCTCCTTGCGTGTATTGGCCAAGGAGTCAATAAGATCACTTTCGTATTTCAATTCTTCTTTTTTTTCCCTTGACCCCGAACATGCCTGAAGCAAAATGATAACAAGTAGACAAAAATACGGGACGGTTTTTTTCATAGTGATGGAGGTACAAAGGCTAATTTATTTAAATTTGATTTAAATTGGCTATTAATTATAACAAATATACAGATATGAGTGAGATACTATATGATGAGATCCCTTCTTTAGACTTGGCTGACTTTACATCGGGCAATCCTGAAAGGAAAAAGGCTTTTGTGAAGAAACTTGGACAGGCGTACAATAACATCGGTTTTGTGGCCATCAAAAGCCATGGATTAAGTAAGGATTTGCAGGATAATTTATATTCGGGAATAAAAAAATTTTTCGGCTTGGCTGATGAAATCAAGACCAAATATGAAAAACCGGAAATAGGATACCAAAGGGGATACACAGGCAAAGGCAAAGAACATGCAAAAGGAAGAAATACAGGGGATTTAAAAGAGTTTTACCATGTAGGTCAGGACCTTTCTTCCATTCCCGACACCGATGCCACCAAGGCTGAATATCCCGAGAATATTTGGCCAAAAGAAATGCCTGAGTTTGAAGAGATAGCTTTGGAAACATATAGGACATTGGAGCAGGCGGGGAAAAATATGCTCAAAGCCATAGCACTTTACCTTGGTTTAGAAGAGAATTTCTTTGAAGACAAAGTAGCACATGGCAATTCCATACTCCGACAGATTCATTATTTTCCAATAGAAAACCCTGATGAGGTACCGGCTGATGCTGTTCGCGCTGCCGAACATGGAGACATCAATTTGATCACGCTGTTGATGGGTGCGAGTGCAGATGGGCTTCAAGTGTTGAGAAAAGACGGAAAATGGATTCCCATCACGGCCTTGCCGGATCAGTTGGTAGTCAATGTTGGGGATATGTTGGAAAGGTTGACTAACAAAAAGCTGAAATCCACCATTCACCGAGTGGTCAATCCTCCCAAGGAGATGATGCATACAAGCAGGTATTCGATTCCTTTTTTTATGCACCCCCGATCTGATATGGACTTGACATGTCTGGAAAGCTGTGTGGACGAACAGCATCCCAAGCAATTTGAGGATTCCACAGCCGGAGAATTTTTGGATGAACGTCTGAGAGAATTGGGCTTAAAAAAATAAGCCGTGTCAGTCAGAAGCGCTCGATATTATTTCTATCTAAAAGATGTTTTGCTGCTTTCCCTGACGGCCTTCGGAGGTCCACAGGTTTTTCTTGCCATGGTATTGGATACTATGGTAAGAAAACGTGGATATATCAGAGAACAGGAACTGTGGGAACTGAATGCGCTGTGTCAGATTCTTCCGGGTCCAACTTCCACACAAACCATTTCAGCGATAGGGTATAGGATTGGAGGTCCAATATTAGCGTACTTGTCTTTATTTGTTTGGATACTTCCCGCAACTTTGTTGATGATTTCGGCAGCTTTCCTGATTGATTATCTGCAGGAAAACACTCCCGGAGCACTGAGTTTTGCAAAGTTCATTCAACCCATGGCAATTGGCTTCATTATTTATGCAGCCCGTCAGACCATCTTCAAAATGGTGAAAACTACCGAAGCTTCCATTTTGATGATGTTCTCGACTTTTATTTCATTCTTTTACAATTCTCCATTCATATTTCCAATTTTGCTCCTTGTAGGAGGAGTAACGACATCGCTGAAATATAGGAATCAACCCAAAGAGGAAGGGGATAAAAAGTTGGTGATATCTTGGGCTAATTTCTATTTATGGGGGGGAATTTTAATATTTGCAGCGGTTTTGGGTGCAATCACCAAAAATCAATCTGTGTTGCTTTTTGAGAATTTCTACAGAAACGGAAGTTTGATCTTCGGAGGCGGTCAAGTGCTCGTTCCTTATCTTTTTACTGAATTCGTGGAATTCAAAAAGTTTTTGACTTCTCAGGAATTTTTGACAGGTTATGCCATATCTCAGGGTATTCCCGGGCCTACTTTCAGTATCAGTTCTTATGTTGGGGCATTGTCTATGAGAGATTATGGAGTAACAGGTTTGCTTTTGGGTGGCTTTATTGCTGCTGCGGGAATATTCCTGCCAGGTACGTTTTTGATATTCTTTGTTATCCGCTTTTGGGACCAATTAAAAAAATATAGACCTGTCAGGGCAGCCTTGGAAGGAATCAATGCGGTCAGCTGTGGAATGTTGATTGCTGCTGCCTATTTGCTTTTTGAACCATTGGATGCCAATGCATTCAATATCCTGGCCATTATTGGCACTTATTTATTGCTTCAGTTTACCAAACTGTCCTCACCGTTGATCATTGCTGTGGGTGTTTTGGCAGGGATTGGGTATAATTGGTTTTTTTGAGATGCTTGTCCGCCGTGGCGGATGAGATTTGAGACATAAGACATAAGAGCCAAGAAACAATAGAAGGGGGAATGTAGAAGAAGGGGCGTCATTGCGAGGAGCACTGGAAAAACCCTGATATTTTTAAATAGTCCTTCGTGCGACGTGGCAATCTCTATGGGGAGGTAAGTTGAATCGAAAATCACTAGCTAAGAACCAAAGCCTGCCTCGATTATACCAATGACATATTTAGGAACAGCCGTCATGCTGATACCGATGCTTTCGGGGCTTCTCACGAGGATCAGGAAATGTAAAATAAATAGAAACAGGACTTCAGGGATCCTTCATGGCTACCAATGACGTAAATCGGAGCTGCTGTCATGCTGGTGAAGGCACAGAAATTTATACCTTCCAATCAATTGCCTCCTGCTTTAGCGGGAGGAAAAAAAGAGTCATAATCTCTCCGGATTTAGCCAAAACATAATTGACAACCTTATATCCTACTTTTCTATTTTGGCTGTTGGTATTTTGCGTTTATTAATGAAATGGGCTGATACCTATTGATACGGACTATAGCAAGATGTCACTTCTCCTTATGAAAATTTTTAAATGTTGGGGAATCGGGATGACGCATGCCTACCGTAGGTGGGGTTTACTTGATGTCTTTACTTTTTCAGAACATTTCAAAAAGGGGAAGAAAGAAGAAGTTTCCATAAAAAAAAGGCTTTCAACGTGTGAAAGTCCTTTTTGGAAAGTGTTTAATTATTCGTTGATTCTCTTTTTTTCCGGGTAAAAGGCAAATTTTTTAAATGCGGAATAAATTTTCGATTCAAACCTTCTTCTGTCTCCCGTCATTCAACTATTGCTTAGCTAGAACAACTTTCTCTTTAAACTTTTTGATTTGTCTTCTCAGTGCCTCTATGGCCTCATCTGTTGCTGCTTCGAAAGATTCGCTCTGGTGTTTGGCAAAAAGGGTTTTCCCCGGCACATTCATTTTAATTTCAACAATTTTATTCTCTTTCTTCTCATGATTATCTAGTCTCATAAAAACTTCACCGTCAACAATCTGATCATAATAGGTGTCTAATTTATCGGCTTTCTTTTGGATGAAGTCGATAAGCTTACGATCGGCGTCGAAATGGATGGAATGCATTTGAAGTCTCATAACATTTATGGTTTAAAGTAAAACGTATATTAAGCTTTCGGATGTGCCTGTTCAAACACAGCCTTGAGTTTTTCCATGGAATTGTGGGTGTAAACTTGCGTTGCAGCAAGGTTTGCATGCCCAAGTAGATCTTTGACAGCATTGAGATCAGCCCCTTTGTTCAATAAGTGTGTAGCAAAAGTATGTCTCAACAAGTGTGGGCTTCTTTTGGTAGTCTGAGCAAAAAGGTCTAAATAATGTTTAACAATGCGGTAAATCTTCATAGGATATGCCTGCTCTTTGGAATTTATAACGATAAAATAGTCACTCTGGTCTACAAATGAAAATGTTTCTTCAAATACTTTTTTGTACGAAATTATATTCTTTTTTAGCCTTTTGGTTAGGGGAATAATTCGTTCCTTTTTCCTTTTCCCAAATACCTTTACTCCATCGGAATACAGGTCAATATCTTTCCATTTCAACTCCAATAATTCAGAAAGACGTACCCCTGTCAGGTATAAAAACTCCATGACCATTTTATCTCTTTGTCCATCAAATGTGGCTTCATATTCCATTTCATCCAAAATCTTGTCCATTGCATCTTCCTGCACAAATTCAGGGAGGCGTTTTGGAGATTTTAGGGCTTTCAGTTTGTAGGTAGGGTCTTTGCTGATTTCACCCGATCTGAGCAAAAATTTATAAAAGGAGCGTAAAGTGGCCATTTTCCTGTTCACGGTCAGCGCACTCATGTCCTGTTCTACCAAGTCTACGATCCACCCCCTGATTTCGGCATGTTCCGCATGAGAGATATCCTCTTTTTCAAACGACAAGAGGTAAAAATCAGTGAACTGCTCTAAATCCTTTTTGTAGGCGAGTACAGTATGTGCACTTGCCCGCTTTTCGTATTCAAGGTAATTAATAAAGGATTCCAGCATGCTTTCGGTTTACTATTTCTGAATATATGAATTTAAGGATGAAACTCATATCGAATAGTGATGAAAATCTTTATTCATCAGAACTTGCGTCAATCTACACTTGGTAAAGGTTCATCAGGATTATAAATGGCATCCATAGATGCAGCCGTTTCTTCAACGGTGTCTGTAAAACCTACACCTTTTCTTCTTTCATTGATTGTCTCAGGATTTTCTACAGGCCAAATCACCCATGAACCATCATCTCTAAGTTGCCCGCTGGATTGGGTACCATAAACCTGCTTTTTGCCCTGATACATGAGCATCCTGTCCAACATCATGGCTGCATGTACCGGAAGTGCTTCATCCCTATCAGCCAGTGCTTGTAGTTGTGGATAATAGGTTTCTATATCCGATAGCTCGGCATGCTGGATTACCAGGAAAACTGCCCTTGCGGCATTGTCTCCGATTTTGCTTTTCTCCGGCCAACCATATTTCTGAAGTTTGTTGATTACCCAAACTTGGTTGGAGGAATCTATTCTGTTCATTTCTTCATATAAGCTAAACTCAATTTTTTCATTGGCTTGCATGGCATCCATAAATTTTTTCCTGATTCCTTGGTCAAGCGCCATGATGGAGTCCAATGAGTTAGCAAAAGATTCGTAATCCAATTGCTCATTGTTTTGGCTTGATCGGTTACTGCAGGCAATGGCAAAAAGTCCAAAGTAGATCAATATTAATCCTCTCATAATCATTATAGTCTAAGTTAACCCTAAACTACTTTTTACCTTATAAAAATGCGAGCATGATGAGTTAAGTATTGTTAAGTACCTTAAAATAAAAAAGCGCATCCACTTTCGGTAGATGCGCTGATTGATGTGTGTATCTCAAAAAGATAGCAAACAATTAGTTCATTTCTTCTGTTTGCATTCTTTGCTTGTAAGCTGCTTTGATTACTTGTTCTCTTCTTTTGATAGAAGGTTTTACAAAGTGCTGACGCGCCCTAAGTTCTCTTACAGCACCAGTCTTGTCAAACTTCTTTTTAAAACGCTTAAGCGCTTTTTCAATTGATTCGTTTTCTTTTACGTTGACTATGATCATATGTATACACCTCCTTTCAGGGTTGCAAAAGTAGGGGAATATTTTCCCAATACCAAAATTATTTAGGTTAAATAGGAAGTAGATACAAATTTGCTTGACTTTAACCTTGCTGAAAACACAAACCCCGACTTTTCAGCCGGGTCTTGTGTTTAATTATGTTAGCCTGTTTAGCCGATTACTTTTTCGGCCAACAAAACTATTTTGTTGTCATTGACTTCCACTACGCCTCCTTCGACCAAATGGCTTTTCTTTCCTTCTTTGGTAGTGTAGGAAACAGTGCCTTTTCCCAAAGCCGATACAATAGGAGCGTGATTCTGTAATACCTGAAAAGATCCATCTGCACCGGGAAAAGTAGCTTCACTCACTTCGCCCTGAAAAACTTGCTGTTCAGGAGTTACTATGGTTAAGTTCATCATTGGAATATTTTTAGAGCCCAGAGATCAATCCAGACTTTGGATTATTTTACCTCAGCAAGCATTTTTTCACCTTTCGCAATGGCATCTTCGATAGAACCTACCAAGTTGAAAGCGGATTCAGGAAGATGATCCAATTCACCGTCCATAATCATATTGAAACCTCTGATGGTATCCTTGATCTCTACCAAAACACCCTTCAGACCTGTAAATGCTTCTGCAACAAAGAAAGGCTGGGAAAGGAATCTTTGAACTCTTCTGGCTCTGTGAACAACCATTTTATCTTCGTCAGAAAGTTCTTCCATACCAAGGATCGCAATGATATCTTGAAGTTCTTTGTAACGCTGAAGAATTTCTTTTACTCTTTGAGTACAACCATAATGATCTTCACCCAAAGTCAGCGGGTCAAGAATCCTGGAAGTAGAATCCAAAGGATCCACGGCAGGATAGATACCCAATTCCGCTATTTTACGGGAAAGTACAGTGGTAGCATCCAAGTGGGCAAATGTAGTAGCCGGTGCCGGGTCAGTCAAATCATCTGCAGGTACATAGACGGCCTGCACAGAAGTAATTGAACCGTTTTTGGTGGAAGTAATCCTTTCCTGCATGGCGCCCATTTCGGTTGCCAAAGTTGGTTGATAACCTACCGCAGACGGCATCCTACCCAAAAGGGCAGAAACCTCAGAACCAGCCTGTGTAAATCGAAAAATGTTGTCAATGAAGAAAAGGATATCTCTACCGCCGCCTTCACCTTCACCATCTCTATAGTATTCAGCAAGGGTAAGACCTGTCAAGGCAACTCTTGCACGGGCTCCCGGAGGTTCGTTCATCTGACCGAACACAAAGGTAGCTTTTGATTCCTCTAATTTTTTGAGATCAACTTTAGAAAGATCCCAACCGCCTTCTGTTTCCAAAGAGTGGAGGAAATCATCACCATAGGTTACGATTCCCGATTCGATCATTTCTCTCAAAAGGTCATTTCCTTCTCGGGTTCTCTCACCGACACCTGCAAATACGGAAATACCAGAATATGCTTTCGCAATGTTGTTGATCAATTCCTGGATCAATACAGTTTTACCAACACCCGCACCTCCGAAAAGACCGATTTTACCACCTTTGGCATAAGGAGCGATCAGATCTAATACTTTGATACCGGTGTAAAGAATTTCAGTGGCTGTGGTAAGATCTTCGAATCTAGGTGCAGATCTGTGAATAGGCAATCTTTTTTCAGAATGTACTTCAGGTAAGCCGTCAATGGCCTGCCCGATTACATTGAACAACCGGCCTTTGATGGCATCACCTGTTGGAACAGATATCGGAGCGCCGTTATCCACAACTTCTTGACCTCTAACCAATCCTTCAGTAGCATCCATTGCTATAGTTCTTACTCTATCCTCTCCAAGATGCTGTTGTACTTCAAGGATGATTTTGAGCCCGTCTTCTCTTGTTACCGTCAGTGCATCCAAAATGTTGGGTAAATGTCCTTCTTCAAAGGAAATATCCACAACAGGACCGATTATCTGTGTTATCTTACCAGTATTTGCCATTTGTTTGTATGAGTATAAAAAGAAATGATGCTTTTTAAATTTGAGTGCAAAATTAATTATAAAAGCTTAATACCAAAGGATGTTTGGAAAATTAAATCCTATTGTCGGATCTTTTTTGAATTGTTTCTCCATTGACATAATCGGAGCGGACGTCACCCTAATCTTAATTGCCGAAAAATTAATCGTTTGTTATCAATTCCCTCCTGCCTCAGCTGAAAAAAAAAGAATTTTGATTTCCACCGGCTTTAGCCATAATAAATCCATCTCTTTAAATCTATACCTTTCAATTTTGGCTAAAGCCTTTTTTAGGCATTTTTTTGTGAATGGGCTAAAGCCCAATCCTATCGATAAAAATTTCAATTTTGGAAAATAACCCTAGCTATTTGACTTCTATCAATTGCGTCCTGCTTTAGCTGGACGGCTACATAAGATCCTTTTTTCTCAGGGCTTTAGCCAAATAAATAATTTATCTATATAGGATGTTTGTGAAGACACTAACATGGGCGGTGGAGACACAAACATGGGTGGGGCTAGCCATTTAAAGCTTTGAGTTTGAATTTTGAATCTTTTCAATTTCCAAGAACCATTGTCAACTATAAAACCCTCCTTCCAAACCTAAAGGCCTTGCTCCAATAAGAATTGTCCAAGTTGTCTTCTGTCACCCCAAGGGAAGTGGAGGAGTGGATAAAAATGATCCGGCCTCTTGAGGTTTCGGTGACGATACCTGCATGGGATACTTTTCTGCGGCTTTTGCCGGTAGAGAAAAACACCAGGTCACCTTTTGAAAGGCTTTTTCCATTTACTTTTTTGCCCATTTTACTTTGCGCTTCCGAAGTGCGGGGCATGTTGATGCCTACAGGTTGGAATGAATGGTAAATCAAAGCCGAACAATCAATTCCTGACCGGGAGGTACCACCGTACCTGTAAGGCGTTCCCCGGTAAGTACGGGCAGTGTCAATCACTTTATTGACACTTTGATTGCGGATTTTCTTTGTTGATGAACATGACGAGAAAAAAACAGCAATGATTAATGTAATCAGGATCAAAAATAATCGGGATTTGAAAATTTGCCCAAGCTTTGTCTTCATTATTGGCAGGAATATTTTTATCTTCAATAATACATACCTAACGTATAGATTCAAAAGATTATTTAACTATAAAACAATAATTATGAGGATTGCTTATCTTTTTTTGGCATTGTTCTATTTGGTTATCAGCGCTTGTCAGTCTGACCGTGCACAAAATAGGGCTGAAAAAAACAATTATGTAGCTCCTGATGAAGAGGTCTATCAGGGCATGGGTTTGTTGGGAGACTCTTTGATCACATCCCTGGACTCGGTATCACAAAGCGAGCAAATCAAAAAACTGCGCGAAGCAGAGACTAAATATGGAGAAAACCCAAATCTAGACAATTTAATCTGGATTGGTAGGAGGGAAGGTTATTTGGGGAGATATGACCTGGCCATCAGGACCTTTTCCAAAGCTATAAAAGAGTATCCGCAGGCATTTGAACCTTTGAGGCACCGGGGACATCGGTATATCTCGATTCGGGAATTTGATAACGCAATTGAAGATTTTCAGAAAGCAGTGGATTTGATGAACGATGTCGATCTAAAAATTGAACTGGATGGAATGCCGAACAAATTAAACATACCGCTTTCAAATGTTCAGTTTAATGTATGGTATCATTTGGGTTTGGCTTATTATTTAAATAATGATTGGGAAAATGCATTGGAAGCTTATAAAAACTGCCTTGCTGCATCCAATAATGATGATCTCATTGTGGCGACCTTAGATTGGTATTACATGACTTTGGTCAAGTTGGGAAGAAAAGAAGAAGCATTGAGATTAATTGAATCTGTCAACACTGAAATGATCATTATTGAAAATGATGCTTACTTCAAAAGGATATTGATGTATCAAGGTAAGTTAAGCCCTGAGTCCCTATTGGATGTCCAATCTGATCAAACCGGTCAAAGCCTTCAATATGTTACCCAAGGCTATGGCCTAGGAAATTACTACCTAGCTAAAGGTGATACTGTTAAGGCCAAAACGGTATTTGAAAATGTCCTCGAGAGTGGAAATTGGTCCGCTTTTGGTTATATTGCCTCAGAAATGGAGCTGTCAAAATTAGTGAAATGAGTAAGGAAGATTTCAGAAAATTACCTTTAAATAAAAAAATTCAGATGCTTTACACTGAAGGAACTTTTGTGGTGGGCATCAGGTATTATACCCATAAAGTAAACCTGTACTTACTTAATAATGAATATATTGAGGTATTTTACAATCATAAATTGGACAAAATAGACAACATTGATTTTTTAAATCACCGACATACAAGAATGAAATTCTATCTTGATCAGATTCAGTTCAGCCTTTAAAAAAAATTATCCTTGTTGGTCCAATAGCTCGCTATGGATTTGTAGTACCTGTGGAATCAACAATTTGTTGTCAGCATTTTTGATCACAAAATCTGCCCTCTGATTCTTTTCATCATCAGGGATTTGTTTGTCAATAATATCATTCACCTGCTTTTCAGTTCTGTGTGGGTCACGTAGCAAAACCCTTGTTACACGGACTTTCAATGGTGCACTGACATTGATTGTTTTATCTAGGTCTTTGAATGATCCCGTTTCAAAAAGTAAAGCAGCTTCTTTTAAAACATAAGGGGAGTTTTGCAGCGCAGCCCAACTTTCAAAATCCTTTTTTACCGCAGGGTGGACAAGCCCATTTATGGTTTTGACTTTATCTTCATCACTAAAAACCGTTTCTGCCAGGTAACTACGGTTCAACCCTCCGTCTTCTGAGTAGCTTTTCTCTCCAAAATGAGTCAGTATTTGTTTCTTCAACTTTTCATCATATACCATCAACCACTTGGCCCTGTTATCAGCATAATAGATCGGTATGCCCAAAATGGAGAATATTTTTGCTACGGTCGATTTTCCTGAACCAATTCCTCCGGTAAGGCCGACGAGTAGTGGATTAATCCTTGTCATATTTGAGTTTCAACACTTCCGGTTCAAATCTGATGTTTTCAAGATAAGAAGGTTTTGGAGTCACCTGCACGTTGATGGTACTATCCTTGGCATTGCGGTTATTATAGTTCAATACTGCCTCAAATTCTAAGGCCTTCAGGTCTTCAAGCTTTCTTTCATCAATTAAATAAGACATGATGATGGTACCGGGTTGTTGAACCAAACTCACATTATTGGGGAAGTTTTCTAATTTTAATTTAAGCCTTTTATTTCCTTCGAGCATTTGAATCACCTCAAAACGTATATGGACACTTTCTTCCTCCAATTCAAGATATTTTTTCAGGCTATCAGGGAGGTCAAGCGTAATTATTTTATTGAAGTTTTTATTGATTTTATCTTCTTTAAGATCAACATTCAATATCCCATCAAGCTTTTGGAGTATAGAAGTAGGGCCTTTAATACTGACTACTGTTGGGTCAATTTCAATCGGGCTTGTCAATCTAATGTTCTTGGCTAAGGTATTTGAGGTGGTGTCAGCTTGGATTTTGATTTTTCGAGTGACAATCTTGTCAATTCGGAATTTAACAGTGTCTGTTAAAATGGCTGTTAAGCTTGATGGATTCAAAGATTCTGCAAGTCCACGCCGTATTTCGGAAGTTAGCAAATAGTCTTTTGTGGCCGGATTGTTTATTTCTATTAAAAAAGGGGATTCATTGACATTGAAATATTTTCTCAATAAATCCCAACCGTTACCATTGATTTCCAATTTGATTTTGTTCGGAAGATTTTCAACAGCCATAAATTCACCGGTATCAAAGATGATTTCTATAGGCAAATCGACTACGGTTGAATAATCATCTTTGTTCAGTGCATTTAAAGCCCAAAAAGTGGCGGCTGCCATGAAACATAGCGCCGCCACTTTAAAATTTGAAATTCTCTGTGGATTAAGATTGGTAAAGAATTTTTTAAGCTTGGACAAGGTGTTTTTTTATTTGGTTCCTAAAGCTTTCTTTGTGAAATCAGCTGATACAGCAGACTTTTCAACCTTAATTTTAAATCCTTTGTCCAGTTCAAGTGTTAGGGTCTCCCCTTCGATCGAATAGATTTTGCCATGGATTCCTCCGATGGTCACGACACTATCCCCTTTTTTGACAGACTCAAGAAAATTTTTGGTTTCTTTTTGTTTTTTTTGTTGAGGCCTGATCATGAAAAAGTACATGATCAAAATGATTGAGCCGAAAAGGAACACCTGTCCCATAATTCCAGCGCCACCTTCGGCCTGAAGTAAAATCCAAAGTTTCATATATTATTTTTTAACTGGACCGAGTTGACTTGGATTTGCCCCGGTTAATCTTGGCGTTACATTACCTTTCAATCTCAATCTTGTGACATTTGGGCTGGTATTGGCCTGAATCGTGACAGTTGGAGCTTGTGTCCCTGTTTTGGCTGTAGAATTGAATACCACCTTCACAAAACCCTCGTCACCTGGCTTAATTGGAGTTTTGGTCCAATCAGGACTAGTACATCCACAAGATGCGGTGATGTTAGAAATTACCAATGGAGCTTGGCCGTTGTTGGTGAAATTGAAAAGATGCTCGACTACTTTACCTTCATCTATAGTGCCGAAATCATATTCCATTTCCTTAAATTGAAAGGCCCCTAATGAAGAAGGATCTGCAGCTTCCACTGAACTTACATTGGTGGGTACAGGTTGGGATGCTTCGAGTCTAGCCAATTTTTGTTCCAGCTCTGCGATTTTATCGCTTTGGTCGTTTTTAGTTTCGCAACCCACTGCGGTGATAGCTAAGGCCAAAGCCAAAGCGGACAATTTTAGGTATTTCATAATTAATTTGATTTAATTCGATTCTCTGTTTATTTGTTCAATTAATTTATTCACATCACTAAGAAGATTTTCTGCTTTGTTTTTTGCATCAGAAATAACCTTATTACCTTCGGTTTTTGCTTCATTTGAAGGCAGGTTTTTTCCATCTCTCAGGTCATTGATCAATTTTTCCAGCTCCTCACTGTACTTGGAGAGTTGGTAAGTCAATCTGTCCCTTGTATTTTTCCCTGTATCGGGTGCGAAAAGAATACCAAGAGCAGTGCCAATGCTGGCACCTGCTAGGAATGCTATCCATGAATTTGATTTATTGCTCATCGTTATAGTGTTTATTTGTTATCTAAAAGACCTCTACCACTCTTACGTATAAGACCCTTTTCAGTTAGTTCTTTTGACAAAACATCTAACAATCCATTGACAAATTGTTTGCTTTTGGGTGTGCTGTATGTTTTTGAGATGTCAATATACTCATTGATACTGACTTTGACCGGGATACTTGGGAAATTCATCATCTCAGTAATTGCCATAGAAAGGATGATTTTATCCGTCTGTGCAATTCTTTCGATATCCCAGTTTTGGGTTTTTTGGGCAATCAACAATCTGTTCCCATCGTCATTTTGGACGGTCAAGTTAAATATATTTTGGAAAAATTCCTTGTCATCCTCCCAATTGATGGCTATTTCGGGAAGGACTGCACCGGGATTTTCCGCTTCATTCTTAAGCACTTTTGATGCCAGGCTTCTTACTACAGACTTGTTCTCTGTCCAGTTAATGTCTTTTTCTGAAAAAAAATTCAAAATCACCTCAGATTTGAATATTGCCTTCTTCAGAATGTTGTCCACGATTTGAAAATCCTGTTCCAAATTGGGCTCTTCCAGCTGTATATATTCCTGATAAGCCTCTAGTGGCTTTACATATTCTCTATACCACTCTTTGATTTCCAATTCCAGTTCTTCAATACCCGCTTGCTGTCTGATTACAGCGGCTTTGTAATCAGCAGAATTTTTTATGTTCTGAAGTATTTTGTTTTTCGCAAGATTTGTTTCTCCAAGCGTAAATTTCACGGCATCCGTAGACCTTTTTTTCTTTTTCTCTGATTCAAGTCCAACATAATCTCCGAAAGCTATCAAAAGTTGAATGGCATAAAGATATAATTGTGGAATTCTTTCAGCAGAAGTCACCATATTTTTCAACAAAAAATCAAAATCTTTTTTATTGGCCTTATGATAACTATTAATTGCGGCCTTTGCCTCAGAATTGATTCGCTGATTGAGATTACCGTTGGGTTTAAAAATTTCATTGTTCAGATTTTCGACAAAAGCTTTTACAGCAATTTCACCTTCTTTTTTCAAAAGTCCTTTATCCTGTACTTCCATACTATTAAGGTCAGGCTGAAAGGCTTCCCTAATATGGTCTTTTTCGAGATTGAGATTAGATGCCTTGCACTGATCATAAGCGTATAAATTCTGAAAGGCTTTGACCCTGAGTATTCTTCTGTTTAACATACCTGAAAATAAAGAACGCAAATATAAATATTTTGTGGGAGGATTGGGAAAGTTATCCGTTTTACCTTCCTAAAGACACAAAAACCACCTGTAGATTTGATTGTATTCCTCTTACAGGTGGTTTTCTCTTATGTGATTTATTTTAATAAGGCAATTTGACTTTGCCCATTGCCTGTATTCTATTCCAGGCCATTTCGATAGCAGCTTGTTGGGCAGGGATGTTTTCTTTTTCAGATTTATCCAATATGGCAGTACAGATATCATAAATTTTTTCTGTGTGCGTGTAAGCCTGTTCTCTATTGTAACCGCCTACGAACTCGGCATAAACATTAATAAGTCCACCGGCATTGATCAAGAAATCAGGCGCATAAGTAATTCCTTTTTCCAAGAGAATTTTGCCATGTTTCTCTTCATTTTCCAACTGATTATTAGCAGCACCTGCGATTACTTGGCATTTTAATCTTTCAATCGTCTGATCATTGATGGTTGCACCTAATGCACATGGAGCATAAATGTCCATATCTATATCATAAATCACTTTTGAGTCAACTACTGTGGCCCCGGTCTCTTTGGCCACTTGCTTCAATTTATCCTCAAAAATATCGGTGATGAACACTTCGGCTCTTTCTTTGATCAGGTGATCAACGAGATACTTACCAACTTGTCCAATTCCCTGAACTGCAATCTTTTTTCCAGTCAAGCTATCTGACCCGAACGCCTTTTTTGCGGCCGATTTCATTCCGAGATAAGTACCATAGGCTGTTACAGGCGAAGGATCTCCACCGCCTCCCTTTACTTCAGGGAGCCCGGTTACATATTTGGTTTCCATGGCGATATATTCCATGTCGCTGGTTTTCATATTGACATCTTCAGCAGTAACATATCTTCCGCCTAGACTGTCAATAAATCTTCCAAATCTTCTTAAAAATGCTTCGTTTTTCAACTTTGGATCGCCAATGATTACAGCTTTTCCACCACCAATGTTCAATCCGGAGATGGCAGCTTTGAAAGTCATACCTCTGGATAATCTAAGTACATCTGTGATAGCTTCTGCTTCAGAGGCATAATTCCACATTCTAGTACCTCCTACTGCAGGTCCAAGGACAGTATTGTGGATACCAATGATAGCCTTCAAACCGGTTGGCGCATCATAACAAATGACTAGTTGCTCGTGACCTAATGAAGTGATCTGACCATATATAGACCCTTCTCTCACCTTTTCCTCAGTATTAATCTCAACCATTTGAACTTGGATTTTATTTAAGTGTTATATTTGGGTTACAATGCTGAAAATAGCTGGGCAAAATTATATATTTTGTTTGGGCTTTGCTAATGTAATTAATAGAGTATTATAAAACTTATTAAGAGATTTTAAAGTTTTTATTTTGTGAAACACTTATTACGGCTAAACAAATACTTATATAAATATAAGTGGTATCTCCTTTTGGGAACATTATTTACCATCATCTCCAATATTTTTGTAATAATACCTGCCCAACTGGTAAGAATTTCAATAGATTTTGTGGTAGAGAGTTTTACCTACTATCAGGTTTTTGGAGAGGGTCATCTGGCGGAAGTTGCCAGGAGTCAATTTCTAAAATTTGTCCTTGTATTTGGAGTTTTGATATTGGCCATGGCCCTTTTGAGGGGTTTTTTCCTTTTCTTGATCCGTCAGACGGTGATCATCATGTCAAGACTTATTGAATATGATTTAAAGAATGACATTTTTGCCCATTACCAAAAACTTCCCCTGAGCTTTTACAGGCAAAACAGTACCGGGGATTTGATGGCAAGGATCACTGAAGATGTGAGTAGGGTGCGGATGTACCTTGGCCCTGCACTGATGTATGGGATCAACCTGTTGGTGTTGTTTCCGCTTGTGATTGGGTATATGCTGACCGTGAATGTTGAGCTGACTATTTATTCACTTTTGCCTTTACCCGTACTTTCTCTGAGCATTTATTTTGTCAACAACATGATCAATGAACGCTCGGAAAAAATCCAGAGGAGCCTTTCAGGACTCAGTACTTTCGTGCAAGAGGCATTTTCGGGGATCAGGGTTTTGAAAGCTTTTGTAAGAGAAGAGGACAGCTCCAATGAATTTACAAAAGCAAGTGATGATTATAAAGATAAATCAATCCGGCTTACTTTGGTACAATCCCTGTTTTTTCCGTTGATTATGGGCTTGATCGGTGTCAGTACAATCTTGACAGTATATATAGGAGGCTTGCAGGTGATTGAAGGACAAATAGGGTATGGTGTAATTGCCGAATTTATTCTTTATGTCAATATGTTGACATGGCCTGTGACTTCCTTGGGTTGGGTGACCAGTATCATCCAAAGGGCAGCTGCATCACAGGCAAGGATCAATGAATTTTTAGATATTGAAAACCCCATGGTAAGTACACAAAATTATATCGGGCCGATTTCAGGAGATATTTCTGTAAAGAATGTCTCTTTTGTATATCCTGATTCGGGTATTAAGGCATTGGAGAATGTGAGTTTTGAAATCAAGTCAGGAGAGTCACTTGCGATCATCGGCACTACCGGTTCAGGTAAATCCACCATTGCCAATCTATTGCTCCGAATGTATGACCCTATTGAAGGAGAAATATGGATTGATGATAGAAATATACAGGAATATGATATTTCCGATCTACGGAAACAAATTGGTTATGTCCCGCAGGATGTTTTCCTTTTCAGTGATACAATAGCAAGTAATATTGCTTTTGGTAGGGATCAAACAGAAATGGACATTGTTGAGAAGGCAGCGAAGGATGCGGATGTCTATGAAAATATTATCGAATTTTCGAATGGTTTTAATACGAGATTGGGTGAGCGGGGTGTTACGCTTTCAGGGGGTCAAAAGCAAAGGGTGTCAATTGCCAGGGCTGTGGCCAAAGAACCAAGAATTCTTCTTTTAGATGACTGTCTCTCAGCAGTAGACACCAAAACAGAAAATGCCATATTGAATGCATTAAAAGAGATAATGGTGAATAGAACCTCAATCATCATTTCACATAGGGTCTCCTCAGCAAAACTTGCCGATAAAATTATAGTCTTGGATGACGGAAGAGTTGTCGAACAAGGATCGCATGAAATTCTGATGGCACAAAAGGGTGTTTATGCCGAATTATATGAAAAACAAACTCAAGTAAATGAGGTTGTTGGAGATTGATCATTCACGATTTTTGGAGAAAAATTATATTTCAGTATACTGGTAGTCTCAAGCTTACTTAGTATATTAGAAATCATTGATTTAAAGGGTTAAACAAAACATTTACATTATGTCAGAAAATAAAACAGGGTTTGAAGAAGTTGAGTCCCTCCTACAGGATATTGGTGCTAAAATAGAACAATTAATCGAAAAAGGTACCAATGCCAGCGGTGAGGCAAAAGATGAAATAGAAAAGAAGATCAAAGACTTAAAAGAAAAGAAAACTACCCTTGAAGATGAGTTTATAAAAGGGAAAGAAAAAGTTGAAAAACTTTATAAAGAGGAATTGGAGCCCAATTTTCAGGAATCCAAGGAGCATTTCAAAGAAGGCTTTAAGCAGTTATTGGAAGGCATCAAAACATTGTTGGGACAAAAATAGAAACTACCCCTCTTCTGTTTTTTTTAGAAAAGGGGTATTTTCTATTTTTTTTAATTCCGATAAGCTGATTTTATTTTTTTAACTATCAGGCAATGCAAATGCAATATATGCATCCCCTGATTTGGTCCCTTTGCCGCCTCCACATGCGATGACCACATACTGTTTTCCATTTTTCTCATACACAGCCGGGGTGGCATGTCCTGCAGCAGGCAACTTGGCTTCCCAAAGCACTTTTCCAGTATCCTTATCAAAAGCCCTGATTTTTTCATCCTTGGTAGCAGCAATAAACACCAAACCTCCCGCGGTAGTAACAGGGCCACCGTAGTTTTCCGAACCTGTTGGTTCAAAACCTCTTTCCTTCAATTCATCAAATTCTCCAAGAACCGATTGCCATTTGATTTTCCCCGTATTCATATCCATGGCAGTGAGGGTTCCCCATGGTGGCTGAATGCCAGGATAACCATCTTCAGTCAACAACCTCGAATATCCCTGCATTACATATTGTGGAGTAAGCATTTCCACCCCACCTTCAAGTTCCTTTTTTTCCGCATTTGGATCCTGTTCTTTTCCCAGAAGGTATTCCACCAGCAGCTTTCTGTCAATGTCGGCAAGGTGTGCAAATGCCGGCATGGCTCCTTTCCCGTTTTTGATCAAAGCATCTAATGAAGTTGCGTTAAAATTTTTATTCAGATCCATCAATGTTGGGAAAGCAGGTGGATTTCCCTTTCTATTTACGCCATGGCAATTAGCGCAGTAATTGACATAAATACCTTGACCGACATTATCGAATTTTGGGTTTGCACCCATCTTTATCACCCATGGGATTTCATTGGAATTGATGTACATGGTTTGGGTATAGGGATCAAATGAAGAGCCACCCCACTCAGCCCCACCGTCCATTCCGGGAAAAAGTACTATTCCATGTTCATGACTTGGGGGTAACCACATGTCACCATATTTGACATTTTCCAGTTTTGACTTGATCTGTTGTTCCCATTCAGGGGTTAGCTTTAGAATTTCATTCTCCGTGTAAGCCATTCTCATAAATGGTTCCGGTAAAGTTGGATGTGGTTGGGTGGGCCAACTTTTATCCCCGGGAAGTTCTGATTGGGGTACAGCCTTTTCATGTATCGGCCAGACAGGTTCACCGGTGACCCTATCAAAAACATAGATAAAGCCTTGCTTGGAAGTTTGGGCCACAGCATCTATCCATTGACCATCTTTTTTGATTCTAATTAGATTAGGATTTGCGGGGAAGTCTCTGTCCCAAATGTCGTGATGAATGGCCTGAAAGTGCCAAATCCTTTCCCCCGTACTTGCATCAAGGGCAATCAAGCTGTTGGCAAATAGATTCTGTCCATGTCTGTAACCTCCCCAGAAATCATAGGCAGCCGAACCTGTTGGCACATATACAATCCCTCTATCTTCGTCCAAACTCATACCTGCCCAGTTATTGGCAGCACCGATTTTATGCCAATATGCTGCCTCCCAAGTGTCATGTCCAAATTCTTCCGGGTGAGGAATGGTATGGAATATCCACGCCCTTTCTCCTGTTTTTACATTGAATGCTCGGATATGGCCTGGTGCAGCATCAAGCCCTTCTGAAAGACGCATGCCCATGATCAATTTGTCTTGATAAATTATCCCCGGAGTGTTGGATACGATCAGGAACTCTTCCATATCCGTGTCCAGATTTTTCTGAAGATCAACTTTGCCGCCATCTCCAAAACTTTCTATTGGCCTTCCATCTTCCGCATTCAAAGCCATCAGCCAATTGCCTGCCGTGAACAATATTCGCTTATCATCGCCTTCTTCCCAATAAGTCACGCCACGGTTAGTGCCGGCCCAAGAGTTTTGGCCACCGAGTAATTGGAACGGGTTGAATCTCCAAAGCAGTTTGCCTGTGGCAGCATCCAATGCAAATACATTGACCTGTGGACTAGTGGCAAACAAAACACCGTCGACTACGATTGGCTGACATTGGATCTGTGACCTTTCGGTGGCATCTCCGGTATTGAAAGTCCAGGCTACTTCGAGGTTTTTGACATTTTCTTTATTGATCTGACTTGAAGTGGAATATCTAGCCGCATCTTTGGTGCCGCCAAAAGTCTCCCAACCTGAGTAATCAGGAAGTTGGGCTTGGTCAGAAGGGCTGCAGGAAAAAAGTACATAAAGTAGAAATAGGGATGTTAAACTTTTGTAAGGCATAGGTCAAATGGCTTTCAGTTTGTTTTAATTTTCCTAAAGTAGTGTTCAGGGGAATAAACCTAGTGGATATACCTTCAAAATATAGGGATTTTTCTTCAAAAGGAGTTTTTGAAAATGATTGGTTGACATAGTTTTTTTAATAATATATTAATCCTGTGTTATAAAGATGCTCCAGGATTTAAGAAACCTTGTATATTGTACACATTATAAATTATGACAAACTGTAATTCATTAATAAAAAAAGCCTTCATAAAGCATGGATATTTTCCAATAAGTTTTGAAGGCTAATTAATTAAAAACCGGATCTTATCTCGCCGTTCTTGTATTGGTACCGTCCACAGGGGTTCTGTTTTCTCTGTTTGCCAAATCCCAAGCGGTATGGAAAATCAACTTGGCTCTTTTGGTCATCAAAGGAAATTCGATTTTGTCAACTGTGTCACTGGGCTGATGGTAATCATCATGAACACCGTTGAAAAAGAAAATCACAGGGATATTATGCTTGGCAAAATTATAATGGTCAGATCGGTAATAGAACCTGTTTGGATCATCTTCGGCATCATACCTGTAATCCAAAATTAGATTGGTATAAGTGATGTTGTTGTATTCGTTGATGACTTTCAAATGTGAGGAGAGCATTTCAGAACCGATCACATAGATATAATCCTGATTTTCGGCATCCTGATATTCATAATCTATCCTGCCCACCATGTCAATGTTGATATTGTTCACCGTATTTTCCAATGGGAAAATGGGGTTGTTGGAATAATATTCAGAACCCAAAAGCCCTTTTTCCTCTCCGGTCACATTCAGGAACAATACGCTTCTTTTTGGTCGAATACCATCTCTTGCTGCCAAAGCAAAAGCCTCGGCAATTTCCATCACTGATACGGTACCCGAGCCATCATCATCTGCGCCGTTGTTTATTTCTCCTTTGCTGTTGATGCCAACATGGTCATAGTGTGAAGAAATCACCAATACTTCTTCCTTTTTATCTGTACCCTCCAAGAATGCCATGACATTTTCAGTAGGTACCAACCTGTTTTCCTTTTTTACTAAATAAGAGGCTTTTTGAGTCTTAATTGATTCAGGGTTGTTCTTTGCTGCTTCCTTCAATATTTCTACAGGAGTATCAAACAGCACAGACATTTTATCGGAGCTTACCAGAAATATCGGTTCTTGTTTTGTAGGTATATCAAATCCCAATCTTCCTCTTCCGCTCAAGGATTTGTACCAATTGGCCATTCGGTCAAAATTAGCCTGTCCTTCCATAGTGACTATGACAATTCCCGCAGCACCAGCTTCCATCACTTCCGGCACTACAGTTTGCGCTCTACTACCGATTGCCCATAAGCCAACCAATTTACCTTTGACATCTACTTTTTTCAGGTTATCCTCATTGGCAAGGCCCAAAAAAACAAGGTCAGTTTTGGCAAGCTTTTTCATGTCCGCATCACCTATGAATACAAAGTCTTCATTGTTTACGAGCTTTTGTTTTCCAACGGTAAGGTTTACTTGGGGATAGGAAACAGATGATAGGTTGAATTTCTGAAAATAACTTCCACTAACCGGCGCGGTAAGTCCAAGATTATTATAAAATTCAGCTAAATATTCGGCAGCCATTTTTTGACCTTTTTCACCAGTATCTCTACCTTCCAGTTCATCAGAAGCTAAATAAGTCAAATGTTTTTCAAGGTCAGTTGCAGTAATTGAATTTGCATATTTTATTGCAGTGGCATCTTGGGCATCTATCTGTCCAGCACATAAAAGCGCAATCGCTCCTGCTATCCATACTTTCTTTTTCATAAAATATATTTGGGGTATTTAAAATTAAGGCTCCAAACATAGAAATAATTCCCAAAACATTAAAACCGTTTGTCATTTTGGCTGTTACAAGGATATATTTCTTTGGGTTTAAAAAATTATTATCATTCAATAATTCTTACCTTTGCACAACCAAAAAAGCGCCAAGAATATAACCCAAATTTGTCCTTTATCATTAATAAAAATGAAGATTAAATTAGATCCCTCTACCAAGTTTGAACAAAGACATAATGGCCCTTCTCCAAAGGAAATTGAACTGATGCTTGACAGTATCGGATCGGTTTCTTTGGAAAAGCTTATCGATCAAACCATCCCAAAGGCCATACAGTTGGAAAAGCCTTTGGATCTCCCCAAGTCCAAAACAGAAGCTTCATTTTTGAGGGAGTTTAAAAAACTGGCCTCCAAAAACAAGATTTTCAAATCCTTTTTAGGATTGGGATATTATGACACCATTGTGCCGGGCGTGATTCTGAGAAATATTCTTGAAAATCCAGGATGGTACACTGCATACACCCCATATCAAGCTGAGATTGCTCAGGGAAGATTGGAAGCCCTGATCAATTATCAGACCATGGTCATGGACCTTACTGGTATGGAGATGGCCAATGCTTCCCTGCTCGATGAAGCCACTGCTGCTGCTGAAGCGATGACCATGCTTTATGCTTCCAAGCCTAGAGAAAAAAAGAATGCCAATAAATTTTTTGTGGATGAAAAAATATTCCCCCAGACCAAGGACCTTCTGATCACTCGTGCTGAGCCAATTGGTATCGAGTTGGTCATTGCCCCACTTTCCAGTTTGGACGTGACTGACGCAAACCTATTCGGGATGCTTTTGCAGTACCCTAATCTTGATGGGGCGGTGATTGATCATTCTCAATTGGTAGCTTCGGCAAAGGAAAACAATGTATTGACTGCTTTTGCTACTGATCTTTTGAGCTTGACCCTGCTCACTCCTCCAGGAGAAATGGGAGCAGACGTAGTAGTTGGTACCAGCCAAAGATTTGGTGTCCCTATGGGATATGGAGGACCCCATGCTGCTTTCTTTGCTACCAAAGAAGTTTATAAAAGACAAGTTCCCGGTAGAATAATAGGAGTATCCGTGGACAAGGATGGCAATAATGCTTATAGAATGGCATTACAGACCCGTGAGCAACATATCAAAAGAGAAAAAGCAACGTCCAATATCTGTACTGCTCAAGTGTTACTAGCAGTCATGGCAGGGATGTATGCCGTATATCACGGCCCTAAAAGTCTAAAGGAAATTGCTGCCAGAACCCATGGACTTGCCCAGCTGACTGCTAAGGCCTTATTTTTATTGGGATATGAGCAATTGAATGAAAACTTTTTTGACACGATAAAGATCAAAGCAGATGCTGTTCAACTTTCAAAAATAAAGGCCTTTGCTTTATCCGCTGAAATGAATTTCCGATATGAGGAAGGTGCAGCGGTATTGGCTTTTGACCAAGCAAAGACTATCAGTGATGTCAAAGCCGTGGTGGAGGTTTTTTCCAAGTCCATCAACAATAAAGTTCAGTTTGATTGGAATGCCATGATTTCTGAATTGGAGCTGAATTATCCAGCAGGTTTGTTGAGAACTTCGGAATATTTGACCCACCCTGTTTTCAATCTTTACCATTCTGAACATGAAATGCTCAGGTATCTCAAAAGATTGGAAAACAAGGATCTCTCCTTGGTGCACTCCATGATTTCCCTTGGTTCATGTACCATGAAATTGAACGCTACCACGGAAATGATCCCGGTGACATGGCCTGAATTTGGGCAATTGCATCCTTTTTGCCCCCAAGATCAGGCTGCCGGATATTATGAGCTTTTCCAAAATCTTAGGAACTGGCTGAGTGAAATTACAGGATTTTCAGATACTTCGCTTCAGCCTAACTCAGGTGCGCAGGGAGAATATGCAGGACTGATGGTGATCCGTGCTTACCATATCAGCAGGGGAGACCATCATAGAAACATAGCATTGATCCCGACCTCCGCACATGGCACCAATCCTGCATCGGCTGTGATGGCTGGGATGAAGGTCGTATTGGTCAAATGTGATGAAAGTGGCAATATTGATGTAGCAGACCTGAAGTCAAAAGCTGAAGCGCATACAGATGATTTGGCATCTTTGATGGTAACTTATCCATCTACACATGGTGTCTTTGAAGAGGCCATTCAGGAAATTTGTCAGATCATCCATGACAATGGCGGTCAAGTATATATGGATGGGGCAAATATGAATGCGCAAGTTGGATTGACCAGCCCAGGAAGAATTGGGGCAGATGTCTGTCACTTAAACCTCCACAAAACATTCTGCATTCCCCATGGTGGCGGTGGTCCTGGCATGGGTCCAATCTGTGTGGCGGAACATTTGGTGCCGTTTTTACCGGGAAATCCTCTGATTGAGACTGGTGGTACATCAGCCATCACCTCAATCTCTGCAGCACCTTATGGCAGCGCCAGTATCCTTCCGATTTCATACGCATATATTGCCATGATGGGTGGAGATGGATTGACCAATGCTACCAAAATCGCTATTTTGAATGCCAATTATATCAAATCAAGATTGGAAAATCACTATCCGATTCTCTATACAGGAAAAGGCGGAAGGGCAGCCCATGAAATGATTCTGGATTGCAGGGCATTCAAAGAAGTGGGAGTTGAGGTAGAAGATATTGCCAAGCGCCTGATGGATTACGGATTCCATGCGCCTACAGTGTCATTCCCGGTTGCAGGAACATTGATGATAGAACCAACAGAATCTGAAACCATGGCTGAATTGGACAGGTTCTGTGATGCCATGATTGCCATAAGAGAGGAAATCCAAGAAGTGTATGATGGCAAAGCAGATAAAGAAAACAATGTCCTCAAAAATTCACCCCATACCGCAGTATTGGCTTTGGCGGATAATTGGGATTTTCCATACACCAGAGAAAAAGCAGTCTACCCATTGCCATTTGTGAAAGGCAACAAATTCTGGCCATCCGTCAGAAGAGTCGATTCTGCTTATGGTGATAGAAATCTGGTTTGTAGCTGTATTCCGGTGGAGGAGTATGCTGAGGTATAAAGGTAGATTTTAGAATTAAGATTTTAGATTTCAGAATTGGCCTCCCGGGAAACTGGGAGGCTTTTTTTGATTTCAGCATCAATCACCCCATCTGGGTAAAGATTGACGAAGGTCTAGAGGCTGTCTCATAAGTCTCATTTAAATTAAATTGAAAGGCTACCTGATTTTTCGGGTAGCCTTTTTCTTGTTTAACTCAAAATTGTTATTTTGAGGTGTGGAAAAACAAGACTCAAATATAGTCTTTAAAGACTATGATC
>NZ_JBGSXS010000029.1:0-3873 GCF_041751335.1 Aquiflexum sp. | reverse complement strand
GTTGAACTGACACCCTCCGGGTGAGCGAATTACCTAAATTCTGTTTAAATTCCATCAAATCAAAATCAATCATTATGGAATCTAAAAAAAAACACCTTAGGGACTGTCGTTCTCAATGATCCCGCACAGGGGTATCTGCTGAAGCTGGCCTCATTTCTGGAAGCCAAGGCCTATTCCCCCATGACCATCCGCAACTATATGGCCGAGATGCGCTATATCTTTGCCTATTACAGTCATCTCAACCCCGAGCAGCTTACCCAAGAACACTACCTGTCCCGAGAATCGGGATTGCCTCCTACATCAATTACATCAAGAAAGAACACGGCGTAGGCAGGGACAAATGCAGGATAGCCTGTCCCGCTAATTGCGGGAACAGCCCAGAGCTGCAGTTTCTTTTTCAAGCATATTCTGCCCTCTGCTTATGTAGTTCCGCATGCCCTCTATCCCAGAAAGGAATTCAGGCTTCCCGATATCCTGACGCAGGAACAGGTCGGAAAGGTCCTCGGATCGACTTCCAACCTCAAGCACAGGGCAATCATCGCTTTGTTTTATGGTACCGGAATCAGGCTAAGCGAACTCCGCTTTCTGGAGATGAAACATATCAGCAGGGCAGATATGCAGCTTAAGGTAGTGGCCGGGAAGGGAAGCAGGGACAGGTTCAAAAAATGGAATGTTTATGCCAAGGCTCCCTTCGGTTCGCCCGACAGGGTCGTGGAGTATCTCGGACGCTATACACACAAGATCGCCATCACAAGGCACAGGATCCTTGAAGTCAATGACTCCCACATCAGGTTCAGCTACAAGGACTACGCAGACGGTTCCAGAACAAAGCAGATGTTACTTCCCCATCAGGAATTCCTCAGAAGGTTTGAGCAACACATCCTTCCAAAAAGGTTTGTCAAGATCAGACACTTTGGGTATCTGAGGCTTCAGCGAAAGGGTGAGAGGTTGGCCCAGATCCGGTCATCAATGAACATGGAACCTGAAAAACCAAAGGTGAAAATCCCTTTTCAAATAAGAATGCTCGAAAAATACGGTAGGGATATCTTCAAATGTCCCTGCTGCAAGACCGGAAGAATGACAGTCTTCTTCGATACAAGGGACAAGGCAAACAGGAAACCAAAACCCATAAGATCCACTCCGGCCCCATCTTGAGATCCAAAGGGACCAATGAAGACAGTGGCTTGGTCCAGGACATCCCAAAGTTAAAAAGCCCCATTTACTGGGTAGGGGATTTTATGTCCAAAACAGAAAATACTTCCAAAAAACACAATTTATGCAACAGTAAAAAAACACTATAGACCAATAGCTAGCCTACTAATCCACCTAGCAGCCGTTTCACCCTACGGATGTCAGTCAACAGCCACTAGCAAAAAGCCCTGAAAGATGAATGCATCAATCAGGGCTTTTTTTCAAGGGCTTTTCTCTAGTAGGCTAAATGTTATGCACTGGCTTTCTTTTTTGAATCAAAATGGCTATACTCAATATATTTGGCATATGCCTTAAAATAAAAAAGGATGAGTTGTCATACTCATGCTTTTTGAATTATCTATTATTCCTGCCTATTAAACAATCAATTTTAATTTATCTTTTACATAATTAAAAATTGCTTCATTGCTGTAAGGGTAATCATATCCAGGTTCAGTAATTTCTGCAACAGGTAAATTGTTTCTAACAAACGAACGAATGCGAATTCTTTGTTCGTCAGTATATTGCCCTCCAATCAAAACTAAATCTACCTTTTTATGTTCCAAAAGTTTATCTATTCCTTCTCGCTCGCTTAAGGTTCCAATAATGGTCACGCCTTCAAGCTGCATCAATTGCCTGATTACTTCATCCCGTCTTTTGGGGCTACCGCCAAACAATACGATAACTTTTGCATTTGTATCAAGAGAGATAAACTCTGATAGAAGTTCATTTTTCATAACACGATTTAGGCTAATTACTTAGCCTGATTTTGCTGCCATTGTTCCATGAGTTTGAAGAAGCCTGTATCAATATCAAGTTTACGCCATTTAAATTTCCATCCCTTATCTGTCTTTACTACTTTGCTATTGTTATAGCGAGCAGTTGCCACAATCATAGGTATGGCGGCTACTTCCAGTACAATCATGTCATGGGTCACGCTTGCTTCGGTATCGCTCAAAGGTTGAATAATGATGTTGGTTGCCTGATGCCTTTTTCCATTGGCATCACCCCCAGGACCTACGTGGTGAGCTTCAAATGCTTTTAATTCGTCCCAGGTTTTCATATTGCCAAAAGCGCCACTGTCATAGCCTCCGAATTCATCTGGGCTTACCCAGCAGTTCATAAATCCTTCTACGTCTTTGTTGTCTGTAGCAATACAGTAAGTTGCTATCAGGTTCTGGATTTCTAGTAAATCTTGAGTTGTGATATTCATTTTACTTGTTTTTAATGTTATTGAATTATGGTCTTGGTTTCGAGTTTGATAAGAGCAAAAGAGCCGTGTTAAGCAGCAGAAATAGAATGGGGCCGCCCAGCATTTCATATTGTGGCGGAGTTGCCTGAATATGAGTGTATATTGCAATTACTCCCCAAGCGAAAATGCTGTAAACAATCCATTTACGGTAGGCAGGCATAAGCAGGCCAATTGCAAATCCAACTTCACTTATGCCAATTGGAAAACGCATCCAGACCGGATAGCCCCAACTCTCTAAATTCTTGATTTGCATATCAACGCCAAGAAGCTTGGTAATGCCGGAACCCAAAAATGCAAAGGCAAGTAAGCCCGCAAGCCCCCATGTAATAATGTTCTTTGTTTTAACTGTCATAATTTTTGCTCTAAAATGATAGGGCAAAAATGCGGCTAAAAGAAAACCTATCTCTTAAGGTAGTTTAAGAAATTTATTTGCCGGCAACTTTTCTTCGTATCTCACTCAGATATTCGGGTGTAATGCCAATGTAAGCTGCGATTTGTTTAAGCGGAAGTCGTTGTGCTAAGGTTGGGTAGGTTTCAATAAAGTCCAGATATCGCTCTTCACTTGTAGAGCTTAATAACATTCTTGTTCGCTTGTTTGCCGAGATAATATTTCGGGTCAAAAGATTTATTTGTTCAAGAAGTTCTTCCCTGGTCGCATTATCCCAAACATCCATTTTTTTGCCTTGTAACCAATATACATCACTGTCTTCAATGGCTTCAATATTTATACTGGAAGGAGTTTCATTAAATAAACTATTCATTTCTGTAATTAGCCAGCCTTCAGGAGCAAATTGCATGATATGCTCCTTTCCCGAATCGTCAATAAGATAACTTTTCAAACAACCCCTAATGATCTTACAGCCAAATTTGCAAACATCACCTTGTCTCAAAAGAACAGTTCCTTTTGAAATTGATTTTATTGTCCCCGTTTCAAAAATATTCATGTCAGTTTTAACTGTATTATTTTATTAAAGCACTTGTCCAATACGGTTGCAGGTAACGTATTGGCTGTATGCGATGCTGCGGGATTGAAAGGCAGTGCCTTGTCAGCCCGTAGCCCCTAAGCAAAAGAACTGCTGCCGGAATTACAACCGCGCCCGCAGTATCGAATACAGCTATGTTATGGGCATTTTATCTTTTTCTTGCTTGAGATTGCTTTTCTGTAATGATTTTATCTCCTGAAATGAATTCCCAATGGTTAGTATTCTTATAGTAAATAAACCTGCCCTCTTGAATATAACCCATTGTTCCTCCGCACCAAAGTCCAAGAGATATTGTTTTCTTGTTTACTTTTCCTATTGTCCATCCTCCAATATTTACATCTATGGTATCCTGGCTTATTATATTATGGGTAATCCAATAAATGCTTTCTACTTGGTTCTTCTTAAAAGGTTTGGTTAAGACATCTTGTTCGCGAGTTTTGTTATGAAAGA
>NZ_JBGSXS010000028.1:0-2093 GCF_041751335.1 Aquiflexum sp. | reverse complement strand
AAAAGTTTTGTTTCTTTGGATGGGGCAGATCATTTATTGTCGGATGAAATTGAAAGTAAATATACCGGTGAGCTAATCAGCACATGGTCCAAAAAATACCTGCCAGTTGAAATAAAAGAAAATGACATTAAGGGGCATCAGGTCAAAGTCCGGCTTTTTGGGGACGGCTACACTTCTGAAATCAAAACCCCTTTTCATCATTTATTAGCCGATGAACCCAAAGAAGTAGGAGGTGACAATTTAGGCCCTACCCCCTATGATTTATTGATGGCATCCTTAGGTACCTGTACAGTGATGACTTTGAAAATGTATGCAGAGCGAAAAGGTTGGGATTTAAAAGAAATTGTGGCCTACATGGATCATGATAAGGTACACAAAGAAGATTCCGAAGACTTCGATAAAAAAGGCTCAAAGGTCAGCAGATTTACAAGAAGCCTCGAAATCAAAGGGGATTTGAATGATGAGATGAAAGAAAAGCTTTTGGAAATTGCCAATAAGTGTCCTGTGCATAGGACATTGCACGAAGACATCATCATTGAAACCAAATTCAAATGAAAAAGACCTTGCTCCTCGGAATTTTGATATTGTTGGTCCTTGCCGTTTGGACATACCAAAACCAAGCGGCTGAAGTGAAAAAGCCCGTCAAGATTTTAGACAAACAAAAAGGAGTTTGTTGGGTGGGGAGTCCAAAGCCCTTGGAAGGGTGGGAATTGGATTCCTTGGGAAGTTTTGGCATTACCCATATTTCCCAAACCCCTTTTGGATGGCAAGCAGATCCAAACCTTCCTGATATCAAATGGGAAAAGCATACAGACCGAATGTGGTGGGGGGAGTCTTTGATTGGTTTGGAATATACCACCGAGGAGGCTCGGCAAAAAGGAGTAGAATCTGTCCTAAAACCTCATCTTTGGGTGAGAGGAGAATGGCCGGGAGCAATTGAGATGACTTCTGAACAAGGATGGGCAGATTGGTTTGAACAGTATTCCGAATTTATTCTTTATTATGCCCAATATGCCGAATCCCATCAAATCCCAATATTATGTATTGGAACTGAATTGGAATTGACTTCCGGAAGGGAGAATGAATGGAGAACGCTGATCGATGAAGTCAGGACAGTTTTTAGCGGCGAGTTGACTTATGCAGCAAATTTCACCGAATATGAAAAGGTGAAGTTTTGGGATGCTTTGGATTATATTGGCATTCAGGCATATTTTCCTTTGGCTGAAAAGATCAATCCTGACTTACAGTCTTTGAAAAACGGTTGGAAAAAGAAAATCAAAGAAATCGAAAAAGTCCAGAAGAAATTCAACAAACCGGTAATCTTCACCGAGATCGGATATTGCAACACGGTGGATGCGGCCATTGCGCCTTGGATTTGGCCCAATGAGCGAAAAGCAGTGGCTCTATCAGAAGATGTACAGGCTTTGTGTTATCAGGCATTTTTTGAAACAGCCTGGGAAAAAGATTGGTTGGCAGGTGCTTATTTTTGGAAATGGTATCCCCAGCCTAGAGACAGGAATCCTGATTTTACTCCTCAGGACAAAAAAGCGCAGGAAGTGATGAGGAGTTTTTATACTGCTGGATTGTAATGGGTACCAATGATAGATTTTCGGAGCTTCATGCTGAACGAAGAGAACCATCTCCCGAGGTTCAAGAAAAGGATGATTTTTACCAAAAAGGTTAAATATTTTTCAAGTAATTCAACCGTTTAATTGTACCGGTGGAGATCCCTCGTGCCTCGGGATGACGCAGAACCCATTGTCATTCCCTTTCTGTAAACCCCAATTTTCATTACTCGGAATAACGGATCCATAGACATCATCCTCTTTTCTTTCTCCTAGATTTTAAAGACTCCGTATGCTACAGCTTCCTTTCAGCCTATCTTTTATTTGCTTTAAAACCCAATATAAAAGCAACAATCAAACAAACCAATCCTACCGCCACCAAAAGAATTTCTGTCCCAGATGGTAATTTCAGTCCCCTTGTCATTCCAAAAAATAAAATGCCGCAGCCATAACCGATACCATAAACTATTTTTTCAACAGCTGTTAATCCGACAGCATTTGAATGGGATTCTTCTAATTTGGAAAGAA
>NZ_JBGSXS010000027.1:0-5766 GCF_041751335.1 Aquiflexum sp. | reverse complement strand
CATTCCATTCCTATTAAGTAAAAGAGGATATAGTTCCAAGGATATAGAGGGAGTGATGTTCGGAAATTTGATAAGATTTTTAAGGCAAGCTTGGTCCTAAAAAGGATTGTTGTGATCAGATTTGAATGAGATTCAATATAGCTTCTAGACCCATTATTCAATTATTTAAATTTGATATTTGAATAATTTAAAATTAATAATTTTTAACAAATATTGTCAAACTTGATTTGGTTTGATGTGTAGATGAATTTTAGTAAATCAAAATTTTATTTGTCTGCAATCGATAAACTAAAGGATGAACTTAAATTTTTTGAGATTAATTCAAAATAAAACTTCATTTGGCTACCTAATTAAAAAAAAACTCAATATCTTTTCCTGATTAATTGTCTTAGTGACAAGAAAAGATCTGAATAGGTCGACTTCTTTCAAACGAAAGAGAATTGATAAGTTAAAACAAACCCATCAATTAAACCCATTAACCAATGAAAAAACAATTTACAAGGTATTGCCTGTTGTTGTTTCTCTTGGGGTGTACGGTAATCAATTTTGCCTACGCCCAGCAGGGACAAATAACAGGAAAAGTGGCTGAGTCCGATTCCGGAGAAGGAATACCAGGAGTCAGCGTTTTAGTAAAAGGTACCACTAGAGGTGCCATTTCAGATTTGGACGGAAACTACACCATCTCAGCAGGTCCCAGTGACGTCTTGGTATTTTCTTTTATAGGATTTACGACCATTGAAGAGGCGGTAGGCAACAGGTCCATTATTAATGTAGGCATGTCAGCTTCTGTTCAAGCTCTCAACGAAGTCATCGTCGTAGGGTATGGAACCCAGGAAAGAAAAGAAATTACCAGTGCCGTAACAAGTGTGAAGGCTGAAAATTTCAACCAAGGTACTGTAAATGACCCACGCCAATTACTTCAAGGAAAAGTAGCCGGCCTTAATATCGCCAGACCAGGGGGAAACCCAAATGGAGGTTTCAATATGCGTTTAAGGGGGATTTCTACTATTGGTGCAAATGCTGAACCTTTGGTTGTCATTGATGGTGTTATCGGTGGTTCTTTATCAACTGTTGACCCCAATGATATTGAATCTATTGACGTATTGAAGGATGGATCTGCTGCAGCAATCTATGGTACAAGGGGTTCTTCAGGTGTTATTTTGATAACCACCAAAACTGGTAAAACCGGTAGGACTGTTGTAGAGTACAATGGTAGCGGTGCTGTGGAAAATGTTGCTAGGACTATTTCAGTAATGACTGCTGATGAATACCGTCAAGTCCCCGGAATGGTTGATTTAGGAGGTAATACCAATTGGTTTGATGAAGTTACCAATACAGCATTTACCAATGTTCATAACCTATCTCTTGGAGGAGGTTCTGCCACTACTTCCTACAGGGTATCTATCAACTCTAGAAATGCAGAAGGTGTAGGTATAAATTCAGGATTCAACCAATTGAATGCAAGACTTAACCTGACGCAAAAAGCTTTGAAAGATAAAGCAATATTTAATATCAATATCTCAAATACCTCAATTGATAGAAGATACGGCAACGATAATTCTTTCAGATATGCCATTATAAGTAACCCTACAGTTCCTGTATTAGATCCAAATCCACAGAGTCCTGATTTCGGGGGCTATTATGAGAGAGATATTTTTGATTGGTTCAACCCGGTTTCCATTGCAGAGCAAAATATTGCAGATGGTCGAGACAGTAGATTATTGGCCAGTATCCGTGGAGAGTATAACTTTACCAGCAAATTTAGGGCAGCAGTATTTTATGCTACCCAGAGGGAAACCGATTTTAGAGGCAACTACTCTCCAAAAACAGCCAAATTTGGTGGCGGATTTGGTAGAAATGGACTGGCCCGAGTCCAAAATCATGAAAGGTTGAATGATTTGTTTGAAACTACCTTAAACTATGATACCAATGTAGGAAGAGTGGGCATGGCATTATTGGGAGGATATTCATTCCAGGAATTTTTCAATCAGGGAAATTCTATGGAGGCAGGTGACTTTTTGACTGATGTATTTACCTACAATAACATAGGTGCAGGCTTGGATTTGGCAAATGGTTTGGCTGATGTTTTTAGCTATGCAAATCAAAACAGATTAGTAGCATTCTTTGGAAGAGCAAATTTTAACTGGGAAGATACCTACTTGTTGTCTATCAGTGCAAGGTATGAGGGTTCTTCTAGATTCGGTGCCAACAACAAATGGGGGCTTTTTCCTGCTGTGAGTGCCGGTGTGAACATTGCCAATCTCGTTGACATCCCAACAGTAAGTGCGATGAAAGTGAGGGCAAGTTATGGTAGAACCGGAACACAGCCTGGCCAATCATATCTTTCTTTGTTGAGATTTGGCCGTCAAGGTAACTTCTTCTACAATGGTAATTTCGTTCCTTCATTCGGTCCTGTATCTAACCCTAATCCTGATCTGGCTTGGGAAACCAAAGATGAGTACAACTTCGGAATAGACTTTGTAATCCTGAACAACAAAATGGATGGCGCCATCGATTATTACACCAGAGTAACTACTGGAATGCTTCTTCCCATTAACGTTCCTGTTCCACCAAATCTTTTTCCACAAACAGTTTTGAATATAGGAGAAATGGTGAACTCAGGTATTGAATTTATGGTCAATTACCAAGCTGTTCAGAAAGGGCAATTCCGTTGGACTACTGGATTCAATTTCTCCACCTTGAGAACAAATCTGCGCAGCTTATCTGCAGGTGATCTTTCGTTTGGTGAAGTTAATTACCGTTCTAATTTTGGTTCTCCAGGGCAAAACTTGACTCAACTGATCAGAGTTCAGGAAAATGGTCCCTTAGGTCAGATATGGGGTCCAATATTTGACGGTGTCAATGAGAATGGTAGCCCAAGATTAAAGGTCATCGATGGTACCGCTGTTGATGCTAACGGTAATCCCGTGTACTGTAATTGTAACGATGACAGGGCCCAATTAGGAACGGCATATCCAAAATTTAATTTTGGGTTCAACAATACCTTTAATTATAAGAACTGGGATTTGAATTTCTTCTTTAGAGGTTCTATTGGTCACTACCTGATCAACAGTTACAGAGGTTTCTATGAGAACACAGAAAGTACTACGGTTCAAAATTATAATATTGTGAATACCAAATATTATGATCCGTCCGTTAAGGTAGCTCAATATAATAGCAGTCACGTAGAAAAAGCGGATTTTGTGGTTTTGGACAACGCTACCTTAGGTTATAATTTTAATTTAGGTCAAGGTAGAAATGTTTCCAGATTGAGAGCATTCTTATCTGTACAGAATCCTATGATGTTTACAGGATATACTGGTGTTGATCCAGAAGTCAGGTACGTTGATACCGAAAACGGTGACCCATTGGCGCCTGGAATCGAGCGTAGAGCAACTTATTTTACAACTACAATCACCACACTTGGATTTAACATCAGTTTCTAAGCTAAAACAATAAAGATCATATGAAAAATAAACTAAACATACGATACTTCCTGATTGGCCTGGGAATGTGTTTCTTCGCTTCATCTTGTGTTGATTTGGAGGAACAAGTATACAGTGACGTAACAGCAGACAATTTCTTTCAAACTGAAGAGGAGTTTATCTCTGCCTTAGGAGCAGCATACAGGTCATTGGGTGGATTGGGAAATCATTCGGGCCTTTGGTCCATCAATGAAATCGCTTCTGATGAAATAGTCATCTCCCATAAAGGTGGGGACTGGTTTGACGGGGGTGTATTATTGCAATTGCACCAACATGACTTTCTACCTGATAATCCCTTTTTCCAAAATTCTTGGAATTTCCTCTTCGGAGGGATCAATACCTGTAACAGGTTGATTTTCTCCTTTGAAACTTTGGATAATCCAAATTCACCTGCTTTTATAGCAGAATTAAGGGCATTGAGGGCATTGTATTATTATTGGGCAATGGATGCTTTTGGAAATGTACCTCTTGTGACGGATTTTACTGATTTAGAGTCACCTTCAACAAGACCAAGACAAGAAATTTATAATTTCATTCTCTCAGAATTGAATGAGATCATTCCTTTATTGCCCACAGCTAAAAGTGGAGCTACTTATGGAAGGATGACAAGATGGTCGGCTTTGATGATCAGAATGAAGATGTATCTTAATGCTGAAGTTTACACCGGAACAGCACAGTGGGCTTTGGCTGCTGCAGATGCGGAAGAAATTATCAATAGTGGGCCATATAGTTTAATGCCATCATATAAAGATAATTTTGCTATTAATAATGCAGGATCTACTGAAAACATTTTTGTCTATCCTTATGACAAGGTGTTTGCAGGGGGCTTCAACTGGGTAATGATGACCCTGCACATTGCCAGTCAGGCGACCTTTAACTTAACACAGCAACCTTGGAACGGATATCAGACGGTAGAGGAGTTTTATAATTCCTATGTTGATCCTGTGAAAAACCCAGGAGTTCAAGGACCAGTTTGGAAAGGTCTTGCACTGGAGCTGTCTCAAGGCACTAGAGATGGCAGGTTAAGTAATTTCTTGGTCGGACCTCAATTCAGATCTGATGGTTCGAGATTGGTTGATCCAGGGGTAGAAGGCAATGACCCGGATGGTCCACCACTTACTTTCATGCCCTTCTTAAATGAAATTTCCCCTGGAGGTTTGAGACAGGCAGGTGCGAGAATTGCCAAATATGAATTTGAAAGAGGCGGTACAAATAATATGAGCAATGACTTTGTGGTCTTCAGATTGTCTGATGCTATCCTTTCCTTGGCAGAAGCAAAATACAGACTTGGACAAACTGCTGAAGCCCTTGCGTTGGTAAATCAGATCAGGGAAAGGGCAGGTAATCTTGATCCTTATACTACACTCACCGAACAAAATCTATTTGACGAAAGAGGAAGAGAAATGTATGTGGAAATGACCAGAAGACAGGATCTGATCAGATTCAAGAAGTATGGACAAGCTTGGTGGCCATTCCAGGGAATGAACCGTCCAAAGAGGGTCCATGCTCCGGGAAGCCATTGGGAGTTGTTCCCTATTCCTGAACCACAGTTGTTGGCCAATCCTAATTTGAGTCAAAACCCAGGTTATAATTAAAAATTAAATCAACAGTATATAGGGCAAGCTGAAATGTTTTATTTCAGCTTGCTTTTTTTTACAGACCTCAATACCCAAAGAAAATTTATAGGATCGATTGAAGTATTTATGAAAATTCATTTACTTGAACTCCATTCTAAAAACGCCCGGATCAAAATGTATTTGAATTTTAAAAAATTGCTCCATTCTTCATATAAACTGCTTAAGACGAATATCGTGATAGTTATGATTATTGGATGGATGATCAGTATTCAGTCTTGTGATTCCTCTTCATTCAGGTTTTGGGAAGACAAAATCAGCCAAACAGACAGTTTGTTTTTAGGGATTCATTTGGGTATGGCCCAAAAGGATTTCTTTGACCATTGTACCGAGCTCAATAAACAGCAGATTATTACCCAGGGACCTGGGGGCAATACCAATGTGGAACATCGAATAAAGAACGTGTTTGATAATGAAGTCAGCATGCGCTTTTTTCCGACTTTTATTGACCATAAAGTGTATGAAATGCCTGTCACCTACTCGTATGTTGCTTGGGCACCATGGAATAAACAATACTGGGCGGATAGCCTTCTGGAAAAAGTATTGATGAAATATAAGGATTGGTACGGTGATGATTTTAAACTGCTCAATCATCCCACACAGGGAAAAGTATATTATAAAATAGACGGAAAAAGAAGGATTAACCT
>NZ_JBGSXS010000026.1:0-13572 GCF_041751335.1 Aquiflexum sp. | reverse complement strand
GAGCGTAATCTGCCTTTGATTTTCTCCGATAACATTTCCGGAATAAGTCCTGCCATCCCGGGTATTGATCACCACCATCCTGTAGTCATCCTGGATTTCGGCACTGGGTTCTATGACATTGAGCAAGATATACTCCACATCTGAACGGTTGGAACCTGTCAGGTCGGGACCCATTTCACCTCCCTCACCAAACATCTTATGACAACTGCCGCAGACATTATTGAATACTGTTTTACCTGATTTAATATTGGCAGATGCCATCGCTGACGATTGGAGTATGTTTCTATATTTATTGTATGCGGCTTTGTCACTTGGCACCTGTTCTATGGGACCCCAAACTTCTATAAACCCACTTCCTACCACCCGGAGCAATTGCCTGGCAACACTGACAGGAACTTCTGCCTTGGCTATCTTTTTATCCTTGATTTCCCGGGTCAGTATATTGCCATATCTCGACCGGGAGGAAAGGGTTTGCATGGCTATCTGTTTTTCTGTGGCATCAAAAGTCGGATACTTCTCTATCAGCAACCTGCCCAAATTCTCATTGTCAAAAGCAGCAATTGAACGTATGGCTTCTTTCCTCATCGCAGGTTCCGCAATCAATTGCGGCAATTCCTGAATCAGGCCAGTTCTTTGTTGCGCCGTTAGTGTCTGCAGTGCCTTTTGTCTTTGGTCAAGAGGTTGCTTTTTATCTTTCAGGATCGCAAATGCCCGTTGGGTGGCCTCAGTATCTCCAAAGAGGCTTGAAATCTCCAAAGCTAGTTCTTTCTTTTTGCCACCTGATTTCTCCATTTTTTCAGCTATTGTCTTCCAATTTGATGGGATTTTCAGATCAGTCCTACCTTCCATACCGCTCAACATTCCCGACATTAAGAGTTCTGTATTGGGACCACCTTTACCAATAAAGGCAACCAATTTTTCGATTTCATCACCATCCACTGCCCTTCTTGCCATATTTTGGGTGACAAAGGGTATTTTGGATTGGTCGGAAAGTTCAAGGAAATTGGCCGTGTTTTCTGCAATCAAAGATTCTATCCCATACCAAATGATTTTGGGTAGGTTATGGTCATTGGCATCTTCGGAATATTGAAGCAGGTTAGAAGCTATCAATAACTTATCCTTAGATGGAATCCTTTGCAGGGCAGCGGCAAGGTATAGCCTGACCACCGGCGAAGTATCATCATCTGCCATTTTTCTGAATTTGGCCAAGGCGGCTGCGGAAGGTTTGAGATCTTCACAAAGCAACTGTATGGCCCAAGCCTTAATATATTGGTCTTTATCTGAAAGTGCATTGAGCAATTCATTTTCTTTAAATCCACCAACCTGATGCAATGTCCACATTGCCCTTAACCTCCAATTTGGGTTTTTGTCATTTTGGTAGATGTTCTTTAAGCCTTTGATAGTATTTGCTTCCAATTCTCCTTTCACAGCCCTTTTATGTAAAATTCCCCTCGCCCTTCTGGCATGCCAATCGCTTTTATTGGTTTGGAGCGAAATCAACTGTTTGTCGGACATTTTATTGAGATCAGAATACCTACCATCAAAATCAGCAGCAAGTGATTTTTCGGGCATTATTCTGAAAATCCTTCCTGTTTCCTCATTAAGGACTTCCTGGCCGCAGATATCCGCATCATGCCAATCCAGCACATACAATCCCCCATCTGGTCCGATTTCCATACTGAAACCCACCCATTGGGCATTGTTGGCCAACAAAAAATCATCGCCATGCTTTCCTTCATAACCCGAACCTTTTGGTACCAGAATATCAGAAAGTACCGCATGTTCATGGATATTGGCCATGAAAATCCGTCCCTGTTCTTCCTCAGGAAATGCATCCGATTGGTAAACCCGGGCACCACCATGGGCCGATCGGTGACTGTGGTCTGCGATGGTTTTGATATCCTCATACACATAAGGATTGAAATGTTGTCCACCCTGCCGATGGTATATTCCGCCCGGTATCACATGCCAAAGGTGGGGGATGACACAGGCAGTCATCAGTAGTTGCCCTTTGGCATCGTAATCGATCCCCCAAGGATTGCTGAAACCATGGGCTACCACTTCAAACCTATCTTTGACGGGATGGTATCGCCAAACACCTCCGTTGATATCCACACCCTCTTTCTCAAAAATATCATCTGGAAAAGGGTCTTTGTGGTAATAGAGTTTGGCATCACCGTTTGGTTTTCTGATTTTGGAAGGCGTCGCAAATCCCTGTAACCCATAAAGCCAACCATCTGGCCCCCAATGTAGGCTGTTCAGGGTTTCGTGTCTGTCACGGATACCCCAACCGGTGAGCAAAATCTCAATATCTTCCAAATCCGCTTTGTCATCTTGGTTTTTGTCAGGGACAAAAAGAAGGTTCGGCGGTGCACCCACGTAAAGTCCATCAAAACCAACAGCAATGGCTGCCGGAAATGCCAGGCCTTCCATAAAAACCTTTCTGCTGTCAGCGACACCATCTCCATTGGTATCCTCCAATATCAGAATCCTGCTGTCCCCCGAATTTGAAAATCCATGACCTCTTGACTCATAGTCTTTGTTTTCCGCAATCCAAAGTCTGCCCTTGTCATCCCAACAAAATGCCATAGGCTGTGTCATCATGGGTTCGGAAGCCCATACATTGACCTGATAACCGGGTTTGATGGTCATTGCTTCTACGGCCTCTTGTGGGTTGAGAAATTTGGCATCCCTTCCTTCCCTCTGTGCAAGTCCCCAAAGTTCAGTGGTATTATACATGCCCGTTTTTCCAGAGAATTCTCCCCACGCTTCTGTCAATTTAAGGTCATTTACTTCTCCGGTAAACATCATCAGTTGAAGCTTGATGGTTTCTGTTTTCCCTTTTTCTATCAACCAATCTCCATCCTTGGTAAAGGCTGGCCCTAAACCCAATTGTCCATCCACGCGCCATTTGTTGGGATAACCCCTGTTTTCGGGATGGTCGAAAACCGCAATATTGGCAAAGTCATCGCGTCCGTCAACCTGCATCCCTACATTGACCCACATGGAAGGTTGCCCTTCTGCATTTTGGTTTTTCTGCCGTGCAGCATTGATGATTTCTCCTCTGATGCCTTCTTTCCAAGGCATTCTTACAAATAAGCTTCCATAGTCATATTGCCCGATAGTGATCGCTTCAATTGCTTCCCCTTTCCATTCCAAATCCAAAAAGTATTTGCCCTCTTCTTCCCTTAAGGACCAATTTTGGGTTTCAAGCATCAGCGCTTCACCTTTTTCATCCAATAATTGATAGACTGTTTGCCATTTGACTTCATTGCCTTCTATCTCAATCACATTTAAGGCAACCTTTTTCCAATAATTTTCTTGAGGGTTATGAAAATAATCCCGCCCATTGACCCTTGTCAATCCCCAATACAAGCCAGTCTGATGCTTGTGGTGTCCCGGACTGTATTCTGTCAGGACACCTTTTCCATCGGGAGCGATAATGGGGTGTATGTATGGTCTGAAACCCTCTTTTGCATTCTGTATCAAAATCGGTTCATTTTCTCCCTTTCGGAAAACCGATATGGTGCCTTCACTTTCGTCTTGGATCAAGGTCAACAACGATGCCTCTTGAATTTGACTCTCAATTTCTGAATCATTAGATTGATTGCCTGAACAGGAAAAAATAAAAAAGAGGAGACCTGATAGCAATAGATGGGAAAGGTTTGATTGGTTCATTTTCGGGATATTGCTTGGGGGGAAACAGCCTTGATTACAAGTTTGTAAATGAATTAATTTGATTGTGATATGAATTTAATGAAACCATAAAATTTATTTCAAGTATAGTCGAATTTTATAAAAAAAAGTGTTTCAATTTCGATTATAATTGAAATTTGACTATTTGGAACATCTCTCTATCAACTATTTGGCCTCGTCCACGATAGTTATAGGGCTCGGCCACCGGGTTTTGGTTCTAGACAAGGGGTGATATAATTTAAAACAAATCACCTCGGCAAGCTCGGTGACCGGTTAACTATTCTAAGAGGGGGAAGGGAGGAAATGGGGCGACGCCCCATTTCCTCCCTTCCCCCTAAAAATCAATTAATCCGGTGGTCGAGCTTGCCGAGACCATTTCAGGTAATTATTTAAATTATAAAAACAGCTATAATCTTGATTGTTTTTCGATTTATTATTTACAGTCCTTAACCTTTCGATAATTTCTTCAACAAAGCAATATTGCCATTGATTAATGCTTCTTTTTTGTCATGACTCCAGTTTTGAATTTGCTTCTCCCTTTTAAAGGCAAGAGTAATACTATCATACTCCTCAAAATACATCAATTTAACAGGAAGGTGTTTTTTTGTAAAGTTTGAACCTAATCCCATTTGGTGTTTTTCCATTCTTCTTTCAAGATTTTTTGTGCTACCAACATAATACTGACCATTTCCACATAGCAAGATATATAGATATGCCTTCATTGTTGAAAAAGTTAATTAAAATATAATTTGAACATTTTTTTGCATTTAGGCGACCTCGGCTACCTGGATTTCTTTGGATTTTCAACGTTTCCTTACGATAGGTCAATAATTAATTTTGTTGATTGATAAGCTTACAGTAGTTTGCATACAAAAAACATCAACCCAAATGAAATTGAAAAACCAGAAAGAACTTTTCCAGCTTCCGGAAGATATCCATTACCTCAATGGCGCTTATATGTCGCCATTGCTTCGTTCTGTCGAAGAAGCTGGAATTACTGCATTGATCAAAAAAAGGAACCCTACCCAAATAACCCCGGCAGATTTTTTTTCTGATGCAGAAATCCTGAGAAAAAATTTCGGTAAACTGGTCAATTGCCCTGCGGAACAAGTTGCCATTATTCCTTCGGCCTCCTACGGCCTGACGTCAGCCATCCAAAATCTACCAAAAGATAATGGGACTAACGCTTTGGTGGTTTCCGATGAATTTCCAAGTGGGTATTATGCCATTGAAAAATGGTGTCAGAATAATGATAAACATCTAAAAGTGATCAAAGCGCCCGAATCAATGGTTGGTAGAGGCCAGGAATGGAACAAGCAGATTATTGATAGCATCAATGATGATACCGCAGTTATTTTGATGTCTTCTATTCATTGGACAGATGGTACTTTGTTTGACCTGAAGGCAATCGGCAAAAAATGCAAGGCACATAACGCACTTTTTATTGTTGACGGTACCCAATCCGTAGGGGCATTGGCCATAGATGTGGTTTCGTGTCAGATTGATGCTTTGGTTTGTGCAGGGTACAAATGGCTGATGGGGCCATATTCAATTGGATTGGCTTATTATTCTGAATTCTTAAATAATGGATCACCCTTGGAGGAATCATGGATGAACAGGAGCAATGCACAAAAATTCTCAAGCCTGACAAAGTATGTGGATGATTATTCCATCGGTGCAGGAAGATATAATATGGGTGAATTCAGCAATTTCAATTTGCTTCCAATGTTGAATGCCGCAATAGAACAGATTTTAAAATGGGATCCTTCCAATATCCAATCTTATTGCGACCAGTTATCCCAACCTTTGGTCAGATATTTAAATGATAATGGATTTTGGGTTGAGGTGGATGATTATAGGGCAAAACATCTTTTTGGTATTGTGCTGCCTGAGGGTGTGGACAGTCAACTTGCCCTTCAAAAGTTTGAGGAAAATAGAATTTTTGTTTCAGTACGGGGCAAAGCCATCAGGATTTCTATGCATTTGTTCAATACAGATAAAGATATAGCATCATTGATCAGGGTATTGAAAGGAATTCTGACGGAAAAGCGATAAATTCAGATTTCCTATGACTACCAATCGGAGAGATTTCATGAAATACACCGGACTGACCGGAATAGGAATGCTTGGCGGTAGCTTCGGTGAACTGCTTTCCCCACCTTTCAACTTACAAACACCCCCACAAATGCCAGACTCCTTTCAAAAAAACCAGCTTGGACTTTATGGCCCATGGGCCAAAAGTCTGTTTTTGGATGGTTTGCCAAGTTTATCTTTTCGTAGAAATGACTTTACTGATTTGGAGGCTTGGAAAAAGATGGCTTCCGCTAAGGTCAAGGAAAGGATGGGGTACCTGGGTTTGGAAGGTAAACCAAAAGTAAACGTTCACAGGCAAGTCAGATTTGATGGATTGATAGGTGAAGAAATCAGCTATCAGTTGCCGTATGGAAATCCGACAAAAGCAGTAATCCTGAAGCCTGAGCATGCCAAAGGTAAGCTTCCGGCAGTTTTGGGTTTGCATTGTCATGGAGGCAACAAATTTTTGGGTTTGGATAAGATTGCCAAGTTGGATAAGGATGTACCTTACTATGTGCAGGAGCATCAAAAAACTTATTACCAGGGAAAGGCTTGGGCCAATGAACTGGCTAAGCGGGGTTATATTGTTATGGTGAATGATGCTTTTGCCTTTGGAAGCAGGAGGGTGATGTTGGAAGACGTGCCTGAGGATAGGAGGAAAGGGATTACCGATTTTGATATGAGCAAAAAGGAAAACATAGATTCATATAACGGGTGGGCTTCCGACCATGAGCATATTATGGCTAGGTCGCTTTTTAGTGCAGGGATTTCCTGGCCGGCAGTTTATTTGGCAGAGGATCAGGTGGCTTTGGATATTTTGGTTTCAAGGGAAGATGTGGATGCTGAAAGAATTGGTTGTTCCGGCCTTTCGGGTGGAGGCTTGAGGACGGTGATGTTGGGCGGTTTGGATCCAAGGATTGCCTGTGCCGTATCTGTTGGTTTTATGACTACATGGGAGGATTTTTTGCTGAACAAATCCCATACCCATACTTGGATGACGTACATTCCGATGCTTCCCAGAGAACTGGATTTTTCTGAGATTCTGGCCTTACGGGCCCCTAAGCCGACCATGGTACTTAATAACAACGAAGATAACTTGTTTACTCTTGGGGAAATGAAAAGGGCAGATGAGATTATTTCCGGTATTTTTCAAAAGGCAGGTGCTTTGGAGCGGTATAAATGTTCTTTCTATCCCGGTCCTCATAAATTTGATCAGGCCATGCAGCAGGATGCTTTTGATTGGCTTGATAGGTGGTTGAAAAATTAAGTTGTTTTGGAAAAGGACTTTTTCCAGTCAATTGGGAATTGGGATTAAACCAATGTCAAAAACCCCAATTTTATTATAGCTTTAAAAGCAGGTAAATCCGCTCATACATCGCTTTTTGGTAACCATCAAAGCTTTTTCCTTAATTGAACTGAATTTTGTAGATTTTAGATCTGAAACATAAACATTCCATAATGAAAAACTATTTATCCTTTTTCCTTCTTGTCCTTTTACTTGGTCATGCTCCTGTTTTTGCACAGCAGGTAGACACCGAGTACAACCTAAAAATAAGAGAATTCACCACTGATGAGCGTTTTATGCCCAAGTCATTATTGGATGTGGTCGATCATCCCACCATTCCGTCACCGCTCAAACATTTTGGCCATATCATCGGTGCGGAAGGTCATGTTCACAGGTCAACCGAAATATATGGCTACTACCAAAAACTTGCTGAAAATTCTCCTATGGTTCACATGAAGGAAATGGGCAAAACCGAGGAGGGTAGAACTTTCTATGTGGTGGTGATTACAAATGAGGAAACGATGGCCAAATTGGATCATTACAAAGGCCAATTGGAAAAATTGTCTGATGCCAGAAAGACAAGCCCTGAACAGGCTGAGTCGATTATTCTGGACAGCAAGCCCGTGTACTATGTGTCAGGAGGAATGCATGCTACTGAAATGGGTTCACCCGAGATGCTGATGGAATTGGCCTACCGATTGGCAACCTCCTCAGCACCTGATATCAAACAAATAACAGACAATATCATTCTGGTCATCAATCCTATCATGGAACCTGATGGCTTGGATAAGCAAGTGGATTGGTATTATCGGTACACCAAAGGAAGGGAGTTTATTGATGATGGCTTTCCCCGTTCCCCGCCGTATTGGGCCAAATATGTTTTTCATGACAATAACAGAGATGGATTACAGGTTTCCCAAGAAATTACTAAATCCATTTTCAAAGGATTTTTTGAGTTTCACCCTACAGTGATGTTAGATCTCCATGAGTCAGTTCCCTTGCTATATGTTTCCACCGGAACAGGTCCCTACAATGATTATGTGGATCCGATTACCCAAAGCGAGTGGCAGGTGATGGGAAACCATGATGTGGCAGCAGTAGCTTCAGAAGGAATGCCGGGAGCATTTACTTGGGCCTTTTATGACGGGTGGTGGCCGGGTTATGGTATTTGGGTAGCCAACAACCACAACTCCAATGGCCGTTTTTATGAAACCTATGGCAACTCCGGGGCAGACACTTACTTGCGTGATCTTTCGACTGCCAAATTTGCAGGTGACTTGGCTACCTCCAAAGAATGGTACAGGCCTGACCCAGCTACACCATTGGTGAATTGGTCTTTTAGGAACAATATCAATTATACTCAGGTTGGGGTTATCGCCTCACTTTCCTATGCTGCCAATAATGCCAAACTATTATTGACCAATTATTACAAAAAAGGATATAACAGTGTTGAAAAGGGCAGGAAAGATGGACCCAAAGCCTTCACGATTGCCAAAAATCAAAAAGATCCTGCTATGGCTTCATACCTCGCCGGCCAATTGTTGGTACAAGGTATTGAGGTACATGAGTCTGATGATCATTTTGTTGCTTTGACAGAGCAGCCTTATAGAAATCTGTTGGTTTCCTTGATGACCGCACAGGATTATCCGAAGGATGCTAAATTCCCACCTTATGATGCCATTGCATGGACATTGCCTTACCTGTATGGTGTGGAGGTGGAAGCCAAAGATAGTATTGACTTTGAGGTGTCTTCTTTGAAAATGATCACTGAGTCTCCAAGATATTCCGGAAAGGTTTCAGGAGATGGGGGGATGTATATTTTACCTTATCATGCCCAAAATACAGTTTTACCGGCTTTATACTGGCTGAAAACGCAAAATAAAAATACTGAGATTTCGGTGCTGTCCAAGCAGACAATTGTGGGAAGTGATACCCTTTCGCCTGGTTCTCTGATTTTGAAAAGAATTAATAAAAATCAAATCAATTCTTTGGCCTCAGAATTTGGGCTGGACTTAAAAGGCACTTCGGCGAATATTCAAGGGTCTGACCAACAAACAGTCTTCCTTCCCAAAGTGGCCATTTACCACACTTGGTACAATACCCAGGATGAAGGATGGTCAAGGTATACTTTTGATGAAAGGAAAATTCCCTATACTTCGATTGACAAAGATGTGCTGAAAGCAGGAAATCTCAAATCCAAATTTGACGTGATCATACTTCCTAGAGTAAGAGGAAATCTGAAATATTTTGTCAATGGAGTAGATAAAAAATTTGGCCCGCTGCCATTTACCAAAACTCCTGAATTTCCATCGCATGGGTTACCTGATTCTACCAATGACATGACAGGTGGACCTGGTTATTTGGGAATTGATAATTTGAGAAAGTTTGTGGAAGAAGGTGGTCTCTTGATCAGTTTTGACAATACAAGCAGTATTGTTGCTGAGGCAGGACTTACACCTGAATTGTCGCCGGTGAGTGCGGGTAGTTTGTTTCATCCTGGTTCGATAGTAAGAGCCAAAGCCAGAAATTCTGGTCATCCTGTATTGTATGGATATCCTGAGGAATTTACCCTATTCAGGGGAAATGGTCCCTTGTTGCAAACCGACAAATACAATAGGGATTTGATGTTGGTTCAATATGGAAACAAACCCCTGAAAGATGAGATTCCTTTTGAGGGGCATATTATGGGAATGCCTGAAAAAGCAAAAGTTGACAAAGAGGAGAAAAAGGAAGATAAGTCCAAACCTTATGTGGTATCCGGTATGGTCCGAAATGAACAGGAGATTGTTGGCCATGGCGCAGTATTCAATGTGCCTGTAGGAAAGGGGAATGTACTTGCTTTCACCTTTGACCCTCTTCACCGCTATCTCAATCATCACGATGCCCCTATGGTTTGGAATGCGATTATCAATTGGGATAGGTTGAGATGAGAAGCGAGACGTGAGATATGAGACGTGAGACAGAGACGTGAGTTTCAAGAATCAATGCCTGCCTGAGTATACCAATGACATTAACAGGAGCAGCCGTCTGCCTAGCGGGCAACCTGATGTCATTCCTATTCTGAACATTTTCAAAATGTTGTAAACTCGGGGAGGCAAGAAACAAGAGGCGAGAGACAAGAACCAAGAGAATAGTATCGAGAGGCGAGACATGAGACTCAAGGATGGGGATGGATGTGAGTGAGGGCACTCACATCGGCATTGAGACACTCCCATGGGTGGCGGATGTGAATGGGGACTCTCACATTGGCCATCGGAGACACTTAAATGGACGGCGGAAAATCCCGGTAGGCCTGCTTGACGTCAGGCAGGGATTGAATACCATTAGGTTATTTGCCCCGGGTGAAAAGCCAGAGGATAGGGGAGATTAGGGTGTGGGCCAAATCCCTGAATGGGATTTAATGTATGGTTATGAGCTAGTCTGAAGGTTGTGGTATGTGAGTTAGTCAATCACATTGGCAGGATTAGGAGGTACTCATATCGGTGGGAGTCACTCACATTTGCGTTGAAGGATTTAGGTTTCGAAATCGATTCAGATGTTCAATATCAGTTTATATTTATTACCTTCACTAGGATTAACACTAACCTAGCTTATGAATATGAAAACAATTGGAATTATTTTGGCAATTATTGGTGCCATTGGCACCGTGGTATTTGGATATCAAGCATTACAGGATTCGGAAAGCTTTAGTTTTCTAGGACTTGACATTGCAGTTAGTTCGGCCAACTGGACTCCTGTGATTATCAGCGTAGTGCTTCTTGTCGTGGGCGTGGTGCTGGCCGGACGTGGTAAGAAGTAAATTTATATAACCAGAGCAATTGAACTACCCTAAATTCATTGGGGAATTCAATGTTCTTGGAGGTATTAATTTAATCAAAACTGCCGCAACTGATGGTTAATCAGATGCGGTTTTTTTTATTCTCAGTTTATCTCCCAGACAGGATTCTCAGATTTTCTCCCTTACTTTTATTCTTGTTTCTTCTGTCAGAGGTGCTTGACTCATCCTGCCGAATTCGATTTATGACTTGATTGAATTTATTATCGTCTAATAGGACGATATTTTATTTTATCGTTTAGTTAAGCGATATTTGTATTTATCGTTTATATAGACGATATTCAAATCGCTATGATCGCAGTCATTACAGGAGATATTATTGATTCAAGGAGTCTGGATAGTCAGCAGGAATGGCTGATTCCCATTCAGTCTTTGTTTTCGAAATGGGGAAATGTCAATCAGGACTGGGAAATATTCAGAGGGGATAGTTTTCAGTTGGAGGTGTTAAATCCAATGGAAGCTTTACAAAAAGCTTTGATGATCAAAGCAACCATCAAATCCATCACAGGTGATCTATTACAAAAAAGGACAGGACCGGTAGATGTGCGGATGTCCATTGGCATTGGGGAAAAACATAGCGACAATACCCCAATAGGAATGCGGACTGGATCTGCATATTATCATTCCGGGGAAGCTTTTGAACTGCTTCGCAAACAAGAACAAAACCTTCTCATTAAAACAGATTGCGAAGATTTTGACAGGGAATTGAACCTGATGTTCAAACTGGCATTGATCGTAATGGATAACTGGACGGTAAATGCAGCAGAGATAGTGGGGATTGCCTTGGAAAATCCACAACTAAGACAAGTTGAAATTGCCTCAATGCTGGAATTGGAGCAACAATCCGTCAGTGGGAGATTTAAAAGGGCATATTTTGAAGAATTAATGGAGTTGAACAATGTTTATAAATTTAAACTCAAAAAACTTTTGCCATGATCATATTTGTCAAACTCCTCTTGGCCCATTTAATTGGAGACTTCATACTTCAATCAAAGTCATGGATTGAGGACAAAACAAAAAATAAAGGGAAATCCACCAAGCTATATTTACATGTATTGATACATGGAGCTTTGGTAATGTTATTGTTTTTTGACCTGAGCTATTGGCCATTGGTTTTAGGGATCACGATTCCCCATTTTCTTATAGATTGGGCTAAACTGTCTTTTCAGAAACCGACAAATAAAACTTTCTGGTTTGTTTTTGACCAATTTCTGCATTTATTGGTAATTGTAGTCCTGACATTGATTTGGATTTATCCTAATATGTCATGGTTGGAGTACCTTCAGTCCCTTAGATTTTGGTCTTATTTTACTGCTTTGGTATTTTTGGTTTTTGCTGTTTCAATCATCATGAATGTACTCTTGTATAAATGGTCAAGTCAAATCATGGATGGGGAAGATCAGTCACTTCCAAATGCCGGAAAATATATTGGAATTCTAGAAAGACTATTGGTTTTTATATTCATAATCACCGATCATTGGGAAGCTGTGGGCTTTTTGATCACTGCCAAATCGGTTTTCCGCTTTGGCGATTTAAAAGAATCCAAAGACCGAAAACTGACCGAATATATCCTGATAGGAACTCTTCTCAGCTTTGGATTTGCCATCCTGACTTCTTTGGGATTTCAATACCTGACAAGATTCTTTTGAGAATTATTGCAAAAATACAATTGATATGAACCGAAGACCTTTCTTAAAAAAGCTAACTGTATTCAGCAGCGCCATTTCGACTATGCCATTTATAACCTTTGGGAAAACACATTTTCCCCTAAGCCCAACACTGAAATTCATCATAGCCTCTGATGGGCATTTTGGTCAGCCCGATACTGACTTTGAAAAAACTCACAAAGAGTTGATCGAGGCCATTCATTTGGAGGAAAATGTGGATTTTGTGGTTTTCAATGGAGATCTGATCCATGATGAACCCAAGTGGATGCCTGAAGTCAAAAAAGTTTATGACACCCTCAAGGTCCCATATTTTCCTGTAAAAGGAAACCATGACCGCATTTCGGAAAAGGAGTGGGAAAACATTTGGGGAATTCCTGCGGACTATTCCTTTGTCAGCAAAGAAAAATATGGATTTATCCTTGCCAACTGTTCCAATCAGGCAGGAGATTACCTTTGTGTCAATACTGAATTTTTGAAAAAGAAATTAGAGGATTTCAAGAACCTATCCCATGTTTTCATCTGTATCCACATTTCCCAAAATGATTGGACTAAGCATGGAATTGCTTGTGAGGAAATATTGGAAATGATCGGAAGCAACCCCAATGTCCGTGCGGTATTCCATGGACATGACCATGATGTTGATGGCATCATGCTCAATAAGAAAAAGCCATACCTCTGGTCAGGGCATTTTGGAGGCAGTTGGGGTTCTCCTCATCCGGGATACCGGGTTTGTGAAGTAGGGGAGAATGGGAACACAGTCACCTATTTAAAGGCTATGAAAGATGGGATGATTTTGAGCGGACATACAATTTGATTATATGGAGTCTGTTTTTCATACATTCTGATTTTCTCCTGTATATAACCAATTACTCACTTAGGGTTATTATATTTAGAATTCCTAGACACAAACCACCTTTGTTCTAAACTGATATGACTAAACTTTTTAGGCGTAAGCTGAGCAGAATATTCTCAAGAGAAAAATTTGCATTGGCACCGGTTTCGGTCCAATTGATCGC
>NZ_JBGSXS010000025.1:0-2833 GCF_041751335.1 Aquiflexum sp. | reverse complement strand
CTGTTTTTTAATCCTTTCCTAATTTAAGGAATTGGGAATTATCATCATAGGAAAGAGGACGAAACCAAAAGAGGGCTGTAAGTTCAAAGCCAAACAAATACCAATCAAACCTTTTTATTTCCGATCAAAAGGGCTCTTTTGCTTTGGAAGGTTAGCCGATGTATTTTTAGAAAATAGCTAATCAAAATTTTATGATGAAAAAAATATACTTATCCCTTGTATTGGCAATTTGTACAAGCGCTTTTGTTTATGCACAAAAAATTCCGACTCCCAAAGAACATTTTGGATTTGAGATCGGTGATGATTACAAATTGGCCACATATACAGATACAGATGCCTATTTTAGAAAAGTGGCAGAATTATCCGATCGGGTAAAATTTATAGAAATTGGCCCAACAGAAGAGGGCAGGCAGATGCCCATGATGATCATTACTTCTCCGGAAAACCATCAAAAGCTGGAGCGTTACAAAGAAATCTCACAAGTTCTCGGTCGTGCAGAAATCGGTGAGGATGAAGCTAAAAAGCTTTCATTGGAAGGAAAAGCAATAGTTTGGATTGATGGAGGTCTTCATTCTACAGAAACTGTTGGATCCCATCAAATGATACCGACCTACTATGATCTTGTGACAAGGAATGATCCAGAAAATATGCGTATTCTCAACGACTTGATCATATTGATGGTACATACCAATCCTGATGGTCATGAGATCATCACCAATTGGTACATGGGTCCTGAAGATGTCAAAAAGAGAAATATGAGCTCTCCTTACATGTACCAAAAATATGTAGGGCATGACAATAACAGGGATTTCTTTATGAACAACATGAAGGAAACCACCAACACATCTCTTCAACAATATGTAGAGTGGTTGCCTCAGATTATCTATAACCATCATCAGACTTCTCCGGCAGGAACTGTTGTGGCTGGACCTCCTTATCGTGATCCTTTCAACCATGTATTTGATCCCTTGATCATGACAAGTTTGGATGGTGTAGGCGCTGCCATGATCAACAGACTCAATATCGAAGGTAAACCCGGATACACCCGATTGGGAGGTTCTGTGTTTTCATCTTGGTGGAATGGCGGTCTTCGTACCACGCCCTATTTTCACAATATGATCGGTGTCCTGACTGAGACTACAGGAAGTCCGACACCATCTGTGATACCTTTGGTTCCTGAAAGATTAATTCCAACTCACGCCACTCCCTATCCAATTGAGCCGCAACCCTGGAACTTCAAAAAATCAATTGATTATTCAGTTACCATGAACTATGCGATTTTGGATTTTGCCAGTAGGAATTCCGATGCGCTGTTATTCAATATTTACAAAATGGGCAAAAACAGCATCGAAAGAGGTAATATGGATCATTGGACCAAATATCCTAAAAGATCTGCTGCAGTTCAGCAAGCATTTGAAGATTCAAAAGCCAAGAAATCTGCTGATGACCCTGAAATGGCCTATTATGGCATGAGAAGTGGTTTGCCTGTTCAGTTTTTCGATTCTGTATTTAAGGACTTGAATCTAAGAGATCCAAGAGGATTTATACTGTCCTCTGATCAACCTGATTTTCCGACAGCCATCAGGTTTGCCAATGCCCTGATCAAATCCGGTATTCAGGTTCATCGTGCTACAGATGCCTTCACAGTGGCAGGAAAGAATTATCCGAAGGGTTCGCTTGTTTTTAAATCCGCACAGGCATTCAGACCTCATTTGTTGGATATGTTTGAGCCACAGGATCACCCCAATGATTTCGAATATCCTGGAGGTCCTCCAAAAAGACCTTATGACGCAGCAGGCTGGACTTTGGCCTTTCAAATGGGAGTGGAGTTCGATAGGATATTGGATGGATTTACGGGTCCTTTTGAAGCACTGCCTTATGGAGAAGTTCTGGAGTTCCCGGCAACACGGGTTCCGGGAGGATCTGTTCTGATCGATGCAAGGGCTAACAATACCTTCATCGTTGTCAATGATTTGTTGAAGTCAGGGGTAAATGTTTCCCGTACTACGAGTGCAGTTTCTGGTTTGCCTGCAGGAAGTTTCTTTGTTTCTGGAGGGAAAGCCATATTGGAGAAGGCTGCGAAAGATTATGGTGTGAAAATGATTTCTACTTCAAGGCCCTCAGGAACAGTTCAGGTTAAACCCGCAAAAGTTGCCTTGTTTGACCACTATGGAGGTTCTATGCCTTCAGGCTGGGTCAGGTGGATGTTGGAACAATACAACTTCCCCTTCCAAGTGATTTATCCTAAAGATATCGATGCAGGTAATCTGAAAGCAAAATATGATGTGATCTTATTTATTGGACCCGGTGCACCTGGAACAGTCAGAAGTTGGAGTGGTCAACCAAAAGAAGAAGACATAGATGCGCAGTACCACAAACTGTTAGGAAATCTTACCAAAGACAAATCTGTCCCTGAATTGAAGAAATTTATGGAAGATGGTGGCAGTGTTGTGACTGTTGGTGCCAGTACTTCTTTGGCCTACGATTTGGGTTTGCCTGTTACCAATGCACTAATGGAAACTATGGCGGATGGCAAACAAAGAAATCTTCCTGGTGATAAGTTTTACATTCCAGGAAGTATTTTGAAGGCAACCTTGGATTCCAGTCATCCTGCCAATTGGGGAATGGGTAGTACAGCCAATATGGTGTACAATAACAGTCCTGTGTTCAACCTGGCTCCCGATGCTCTGATGCAGGGAGTCAAACCATTGGCTTGGTTTGGAACAGAATCACCTTTGGTGTCCGGTTGGGCATGGGGTGAGTCTTACCTAAGAAATGGAGTAGTGGCTTTTGAAGCCCCCATCGGAAAAGGAAAGTTATACGCTTTCGGCCC
>NZ_JBGSXS010000024.1:0-21512 GCF_041751335.1 Aquiflexum sp. | reverse complement strand
TGGTAAAACGGAATGGTGATCTGCGTTTTCGTATTGTCTATAAGTCATTTTTAATTTCCCGTTCTTTTCCGAGTTTATTTTCTCGACCAGAATACCCATTGGTTCTTTCATCATTTTAATTTCTGCTGTTCCCATTGCAGTAAACATTTTGGATTCTCTTTTACTAACTATGGATGCTTTATCCCGAAATATTTCTGAATCGTTCCACCATACAGAAGGTGCAAGCAAAATGTAATTGGAAAACAAATCACTGTTATTTAAATAAGAATAAAAACCCAACAAGCCGCCTAACGAATGCCCTAATAAGCCCCTTGATGCACTGTCCACCTTATAATCGCTTTCTATAGATGGAATGATTTGCTGCTTAAAAAATTGCAGAAATTCTTCTGCTCCACCGGTTGTTGCTTCATCTAATGGGATTTTCCCAAAATTAATTTTATAATTTAAATTATATTTGGAAGGTGTAAAGTCCATATTTCTTTGTCGGTTCCAAGCTTGTTCATCACCAACTGAAGAAATACCAACCAAAATCACATCTTCCATATTATTTGATTTGGTTTTATTGGACAAGCTTAATATTCGGTAGCATCCCGAAACCAAATCTTTCAGCCACCAAGCATCCAAATAGTAAAGGATTTTATATTCTTTTTCTTTCTGGTAATCCAGTGGCAGTGTGATTATTAAATTGTAAAGTTGACCATTGCCTCTTTTAATTTCTCTGGTGTCCGTGGTCGGTTCTACGCTATCGAATGTATAGTTTTGCGCATGAGACTGGGAAGCTGTATAAAAGATCGTGATAATTAATAGGAACGAATATTTGTTCATAAAATGATAGTTTGATAAATAATAGTGCTTTATGGGTTTGGCCCAATCTTAAACTCCAAATCCTATTTACTTGTTTTTGAGGGTAATGATGTTTCAATCCTGGAGATTCTCTCAGAATGTGTTGCGTTCGGGTTATTTAATCTTCTTCCATTCCGTTATTCCATTTTGGTCGGCAGTAAACCCAGTTATTGAGCCCTCTTTATTCCTCGTGAAATGAATCAGCGCGTTTACAGCTTTAGATTCCATTTTGTCTTTTTCTATAACTGTCAGTCTTGTTCCAGTTCCTCTTGCCTCAGGAAAGTCTAGCAATAGCACATCATCAACCATAAAGATTTCAATAAGCCTAGAATCACCTATAAGTTGGTAGGTTCCAAAATACGCTGCGTATTTGCCATACTCCAATTGATTCCTATCCTCAATTTCCAATGGCGTTCCAAGAACAACGCTGGCTAGATAATTAGCAACTTCTTCTGTTCTTTCCAATGATTTGTTTGATAATATGCATACAAATAAATCTTCAGTGGGAAGATAAAGACCTGAACTGGTAAATCCGTAAAGGTTTCCTCCGTGTTGAATGGTCTTATGCCCTAATAAGTCTTTTATAAAAAATCCATAGCCATATCCAGTTCCTGTTCCTGAGTTCGTGTGTTTCTCTGATATTAAACTTTGAACCACAAAATCGCTCAGAAATGTTCTGTTCTTTAACTCCCGATTCCATATGAGTAAGTCATCAGCTGTAGACACAATGGCTCCAGCTGCATAGGGAACCGATCCTACAATTTTGGGAGAAGAAATCAGCTCGCCTTGATAAGATCGATATCCGTTTGAAATGCGCTTCCTTTTTGTTTCATCAGTGTACCACAAGCTAGTTGAACTCATATTTAAAGGTTCAAATAGATTCACCCTTAAGTACTCCTTGAGTGACATACCCGAAACTTGCTCTATGACAACTCCAAGAAGAGGATAATTGGAATTACTGTAGTGAAAATTGCTGCCTGGTTCAAACGCTAAAGGTTGGTTCATATAATATGAAATGAGTTGTTCAGGTGTATGTTCCTGTGAAAGTAAATGCATTTCATCTTCATCAATGTCAAAGAATTCAGGGATGCCAGACGTTTGAGATAGAAGATGATGAATAGTCACAGGGTATTCTTTATTTGGAAAGTAATCGACATATTTTTGAATAGGATCATCAAGTGAAACTTTACCTTGTTCTACTAACTGAAGCACTGCGGTTGAAGTAAATTGCTTAGTCATTGAGCCTATCTGGAAGATCATATCGGTTTTGATAGTCTTCCTTTTTTTAATATCTGAGCGTCCAAATGCTCTTTTGAAGATTATCTGATTGTTTTTCATAATCAGAATTACTGCTCCTGGGCTATTTCCAGCATATTCTTTTTTCAGAAAATTCTCAATTGTCTGATTTTGAGTAGTCTGTGCGTAAAGTGCAACGCTTAACGTGTTTGCTAAAAAAAATACTAGGATTAATTTCATATTCATTAGTCTGTAGTATTTGCGATTGATTTCAATTATAGTGACAACCAGGACGCACAATTTGTTTATTATATGCTATCTTTTTGGGCTACTTACTAAATAATTTTAGCTAATCCGAGAATTCTATACTTTTATTTATAAACATAACCATTCACCAATAAACAAAAATACCCTCATCAGGGTATTTTTACTACTGTGGATTATGGAGAATGCCTCTTAATTTCAGGAAATTCTTAGTGAATGGGCGATTCCTATTTATTAAAAAACCCCTATTCAGGATAAAACCTTTGCTATCTGACATCTATCAATAGCGTCCTGCTTTAGCTGGAAGATTCCAGAAGATCCTATTCTCTTTGGGCTTTAGCCAAATTAAATAAACCCCATGCTTCCCTTTCAGCCAAAAATCATTCTCAATTTTCTTTAATTGCCTTAATCCTCAACCTGACATAATCAGCATACCAATTTCCATTTTTGAGGTTGGACGATCTTAACTTATCCTCTACTTCCAATAATATCCTGTCAATAATTGATTGATCTATTCCTTCCAAAAAAGTTTTGCCGAACATATAGATCCAGTTTTGGATTCCGTCATTCTCTTTCAGCAAAGTATCCCTGTCAAAATGGGCGGCCCAGGTTACCCTAAATCCCTTATCCTCCAATAAAGCCGCATACGCTGCAAGCGAAGGAAAATACCAGACTTTTTTGTCAGCTTGATCCATGAAACCATTTTTTTTCAACACAGAACGCAATGCCTCTTCAATATTTCCTATATTCCCTTTACCTCCAAACTCTGCTACAAATCGACCTCCTTTTTTCAAACTGGTATAAATGCATTCCACTACTTTCTCATTTTCCAAAACCCAATGCAAGGTGGCATTTGAGAATACAGCATCGAATTGGTCTTCCAATTGAAAACTCTCGGCAGGCATAATCCTAAAATCAATTTGGGGATATTTTTCTCGGGCTTTGGCGATCATTTCCGGGGAACTATCAATCCCCAACACCCTAGCTCCAGAATTCCGGATAATCTCCGCCAAATCCCCGGTTCCGCAACCCAAATCCAATATATGCTCACCTGCTTGGGGATCCAGCAAGTGGACTACATCCTCCCCGTATTTGGACACAAAATCATGTTTCTGGTCATAAAGACCTGTATTCCACTTCATAATGATGTTGTTTAATTATTATGATATAGATAGGATCCGAAGGCTGAAAATCCCTTCATATTATCTCAATCAAAAAGCCCGAACATCAGACCGGGCTTTTTGATTATATTTTCATTGAGTTCTTCCCAAATTTATATTTCTGCACTCATCGTTCAATCTCAACTGCCCCTACGGAAAAGCCATCTCATGATTCAAATCTCAGGTCTTAAATCTCAGGTCTTAAATCTAAAATCTTAAATCTAAAATCTCCCCCTACTTCTGCTTATTACTCTTCTCATAATATTTCATTGCTTCAGGCATCTGTTTGTTCAGCTCGTCCTTTCTGCGATTCGGTCCTGGGTGAGTAGATAAAAACTCCGGTGGTTCGGCACCAGAACGGCCCTCACCCATCCTATCCCAGAAACCGGGGGCTGTTCTTGGATCGTATCCTGCTAAGGCCATAAAATTCAATCCCAATTGATCAGCTTCCAATTCATGTCTTCTTGAAAATGTCAACATACCCAACTGTCCACCAACACCAAATGCTTGTAGAAACAGGTTTTGCATCAGTGATGGATTTTGTCCCATGGCTACCTGAGCACCTCCAATAAGGCCATTCATCACCATCCCATTAGACATCCTTTCTCTACCATGGTTGGCAATGGCATGTGCCACTTCATGTCCCATGACTACTGCCACACCTGTTTCATCTCTACATATCGGCATGATACCTGTGTAGAAGGCAACTTTTCCTCCGGGCATACACCAAGCATTGATCATGTCTCCCTCAATCAGATTAAATTCCCAAGCAAAACCCTGTAATTCCTTTTCAAGACCTTGTTCTGTCATGTATATCCTTACTGCATCTGCAATCCTTTTTCCTACACGGACTACCATTTGTCCTTGGGCTGTGTTGGTTACGATTTTACTTTCTTTCAATACATCACTATATTGAACATACGCCATGGGCAACAACTCTTCATTGCCTACCAAGGCCAATTGGTTTCTTCCACTCATCGGGACTTTGGCACAGGAATACACCACAATAACCAAGGCCAATAAAAACATGATTTTCTTTAACATATACTTATATTTTGCCCGAAAGTCACCAAAAAAGATGCCATTTCAAAAAGGTGATTTAATTTTTGTTTAATTTGACAACTAATTAAATATATCGAAATGAATCCCGAAGCCAAGAAATACATCAACCGTATGAGTAACCCTTTTATTTTTTGGTGGGCCATGCTTTTCAAACTGCCTTCCGTTGTTTTTTGGAGATTAAAAATTAAAAAAATCAGTCCTGAAGAATGTTGGGTATCCATCCCCTATTTCTGGCGAAGTCAAAATCCATTTAATTCCATATATTTCGCTGCAATGGCAGGTGCCGCAGAATTGAGTACCGGAGCACTATGCCAATTGGCTATGACAGGAAAAGGAAAATTCAGCATGTTGGTAGTTGATTTCCGAGCTGAATATCATAAAAAAGCCAACCAAAAAATCACATTTGTCTGTAATCAGGGAACTGAACTGACTCAATTACTGGACAGCTTAGAACCCGGGGACACTTCCACCTTGACCATGGTTTCCTCAGGTACTAATCCTGGGGGAGAAATGGTTGCAAAGTTTTTTGTTACTTGGTCTTTTAAAAGAAAATGAAGAGGTTTTGTAGGGTAGATTTTAGATTTTAGAAGGTAGAATTTAAAATTGGCTTTAGGTAGCGATTGGGATTGGATTTCTGGAGGGTAGAATTTGGTACTGAAAGGGTTTTTGAATTTGATTTTTGACCAATGGTTTTAGAATCCGAGTTTTTGATTTTAGATTGTCGGTTGATTCAAACCTAAATAAACCACACGTTGAAACCAATCGTATTTAAAACCCTATTGTGGTCCTCTTTACCAGTTCTATTATTGGCAGGGATCATGCATTTAACTAAAAATGTGGATTTTGTTGCCCCCTTCTTGATTTTGTTTTTCGTTTTGTTGGGAATTGGTTTTAGGGGGTTTGATAGGCTCAAAGGCTTCACATACACCATCATGATTTTTGCCTCAGTTACAGCTGCGATGTTCTATCCAGCAATTTTTCAGGAAATGGGTGGTTTCAAATTAAGCGGATTAATTACTCCGTTGCTTCAGATCATCATGTTTGGAATGGGCACATCTATGAGCCTTAGGGATTTTCATGGAGTGGTAAAAATGCCAAAAGGTGTTTTAATAGGTGTGATGTGTCAGTTTTCTATCATGCCTTTTATCGGATATACTTTAGCAAAATCTAGTGGATTCCCGCCTGAGATTGCTGCAGGAATGATTTTGATAGGTTGCTCCCCGAGCGGTATGGCTTCCAATGTCATGAGCTTTTTGGCGAAAGCAAATTTAGCATTATCAATCACCATCACAGCCATTACCACGATGTTGGCACCTTTTATCACACCTGTCCTGATGGGTTGGTTGGCCGGAGAATTTGTGGAAGTAAATGTTTGGGGAATGTTCATGGATATTGTGAAAATTGTAATTATACCCATTGGGGCAGGATTACTGTTCAACAAATACCTGGGAGGAAAAATGAAATGGCTTGACGCCGCCATGCCGCTAGTTTCAATGATCGGTATTGCAGTGATCATCGTAATCATTACCGCAGCAGGAAGAGATAATCTGATGACCATTGGACCATTGTTGATTCTTTTGGTCGCTTTCCACAACTTAAGTGGTTATACTTTGGGTTATTGGATGGGAAAACTCTTTAGGATGAATGAAAGCGATTGCAGAACAATTGCCCTTGAAGTAGGCATGCAAAATGCAGGATTAGCCTCAGGATTGGCCAAGGAAATGGGTAAAATTGCGACTGTTGGTTTGGCTGCCGCAGTATTTGGTCCGATGATGAACATCACAGGTTCCGTGTTGGCTTCTTATTGGCATAGAAAACCACCTAAAGATGAAATAGATTCAGAAATTGAAGAAACTGAAAAGATTGTCTAATTCCACAAAAAAAGTCAATTCTTAATTTCACCTGAACTTTCTACGGATGTTCAAATGAACAATTAACCATCAAGAATTTCCCTGAACTTCAGTGCAGAAATTCTTCCCAATCCCGGTACTCCCAAAAGTTCTTTAAAATCTGCCTCAAAGATATCCTTTAAGCTTCCAAAATGATCCAATAATCTTTCTGCCCTGTCCACTCCAATTCCGGGAAAGCCTTCCAAAATATGAATCTTTTGTTTTAGTAACTGGTCTCTTCCCTTTTTAAAATTCCCTTTCCTGGGATAAATTCTTTGGTTTTGAAGCCTGTCCTTTGTCAGTTGTTTATATCCCTGCAACATGATTGAAACAGTTTCTTTGATTCCTTTGGACTGGAGAATTGGAATTTTAAATCCTAGGCTGATTGCAACCAAAATACCTTGAATGGCTGAAACAGAAAAATCAGTTTCTTTAAAATCCTTTTGCCTCCCCTCCAAAATTAATATTGATGGAATTTTCCCATTTGCAAGTTTGCTGACTTGCTTAAACAGCCTACCATCTTTGACTGAAGCACAGAAATCAAAAACGGTTTTTCTCTCCACCAATAAATCCTTGTCAAAAATATAATCCCCCACATCCAACCTTTTTCTCTGCACCAACAAATTCCCCTTTGCCAGTAATTCCTTTTCAATAGCTATAGGTTCCCTGTCATCAATAATAACCTCCAAAGGATAAAAATAAGATGATTTGATAAGTCTCGACATGGTTAAGATTCAAGATTTAGAAAATAAAATTTCTTATATTTAGAACAATAAACAAATAGAATATGAAGATTTCCCTTGAAAATTTTCCGGAAGTGGGATTAGATGAAAAAGATATCAAACTAGAACTCAGTGTTGCTTTATACAAAAGAGGTAAGTTTTCTATTGGCCAAGCATTTAACTTTGCCGGGATTGATAGAATTCAATTTTTAAAGGAGTTAACCAAAAGGAATGAAACTGTTAACTATGATCTCGAAGATTTAAACATTGATTTGGTCAACCTGAAATAAAAAAAAACATCTTAACCGTACTTTTTTATGTTTAGGCTATGAGTCTGATATTACCAATCGTCCCTTTAGGGACATTATATGGGTAAAATAAACGGTCAATTAATCTATATTTGTGCCTTTAGGTACCAAATATATCCTGTACCTAAAGGCACGGAAATCTCGTAAAACCAAACTCCTTTTACCCATATTTTGTCCCTAAAGGGACATTTTCACCCTTGATTTGAATGAAAATGAAGGTGGTAAAAAAAATTCAGAAATGTTTCCAGCCTTGCGCCTTTAACTGCACAGCTGTACCACTTTTAGTAACCAAAAACTTTCCTTCTTCCTCCTTGGTCACATGACCGATGAAATGGATGTCGGGATGTTTTTCCAGTTTTTCGAAATCCTTTTGATTAATGGTAAACAATAATTCGTAATCCTCTCCCCCATTTAATACACAGGTAATCGGATCCAAATTCAGTTCCACAGCGGTATCAAAAGTCTGTTTGTCAATGGGCAATTTGTCTTCATAGATGGTGACACCGACTTTTGAAGCTTTACAGATATGAAACAATTCAGAAGCCAAGCCATCTGAAACATCCATCATACTACTTGGCACAATTCCCATTTCCCGCAATTCATGAATAATATCCATTCTTGCCTCGGGTCTTAATTGTCTTCCCGTGACATAGCTATATTTATCTAATTCAGGCTTCATATCAGGATTTGCCAAATAGACCTGCTTTTCCCTTTCCAATATCTGCAATCCTACCAAAGCACCACCTAAATCTCCTGTGACACAAATAATATCATTTACCTTTGCACCTGAACGGTAACTCAATAACTCTTTTTTACTCTCTCCAATGGCAGTCACGGAAATTACCAGACCTGACCGGGAAGCTGTGGTGTCCCCTCCTATGACATCTACTCCATAATGTTCGGCAGCTGCATTGATTCCTGCATATAGGGCATCTACCGCCTCTACTGAAAATCTATTGGATAGGGCAATACTCACAGTAATCTGCTTTGGAACAGCATTCATGGCCGCTACATCAGAGACATTGACCGCAACGGCCTTAAATCCAATATGGGGCAAGGGCGCGTAAGACATATCAAAATGAACCCCTTCCAATAATAAATCAGTCGTCACCACTTTGACATGGTCACCGGCATCAATGACTGCTGCATCATCACCGATTCCTTTGATTGTAGAAGAGTTTTTGATGATTATATTTTCATTCAGATGGTCAATCAGACCAAATTCACCTATTTCAGAGATTTCAGTTCTTTCTTCGGACATAGTTGTAATTTCATTGCTTGGTTGGAAATGCAAAGATACTCCTAATTCCCAATTGCGTCATACCATCCCAATTGGTTGGAAAAAATGGGTTGGCGTTGAAGGTGGGGACAACCAATAAAGCATTCTTATCTCCCAAATTGAACTCCTTGCCAACTCCTAATGAGAATCCAAGACGAAAAAAACCGAAGGACTCTCTACTTGCTTGGGATAAATTGGGTCCAAATTGCAGTAAGAACCTTTTGGGTAGCCAAACCCTGAGATTGGCTGGAATTATCCATTGATTCATTGCATCATTATAAGAAGGGTTAGATGTGCCAAGGGGGAAAGTTGGTGTCACCCTAAATTGAGTATTGGAATACAACAATCCTGTCTCAAATTCCCATTTATCAGATAATGTTTTTAAGTAAAGAAAACCAATATCAAAAAAATACCTTCCACTATAACTAGGAGCTCCATCAGCATAACTTGGAATGTAATAGGGATTGCCATAAGAGACCTGTAATCCAAACCTACTCCCACCAACATCTTGGGCAAAAGATTTTTGATTGACTAAAAATACAAAAATAAACACTGGGACGATCGTAGCAATTTTCATAGCAACTCAAAATTAAACTAAACATGATTCTAGAAACAATTCCAAATATCAAAAAAATATAGTTTCAAAGGATAAATACTCAAAAATCAATAAAGAATGAGGTATGAAATGCCTTCATTCTTTTTTAGTTTTTGATAACATGTTTTAAAGAAAAATAAAATAAACCTGTTTCTTTTTTTATCCTTGATTTTGATCTAACTTTTAACGCTAATTTCTTAAGAAACACTTTTAAATAAATCACTATGAATCTTTTAATTAGATCTATTGCCTTTTTATTTATGTTTGTTTTATTTTCTCCTTATGGCCATTCACAATCCTATATAGGGAATACCTTGGATAATTATTCCGGAGTGCATTCTCTCCTTCTCAACCCGGCCAATGTAGTAGGATCAAAAACCAAATTTGAGTTCAATATCCTATCTGCAAGTGCTTTTGTCGGGAATGACTACCTGAGTGTGGACTTCACAGATATCAAAAATTTCAGTGATGGTTTTTCGTTTGATTCTGATGTTGCAAAAACACCGACTGACAGGAATAATTTTTTCGGAAATGCAGATCTAATTGGTCCTTCCATCATGTTTAGGTTGAATAAAAAAAGCAGCATTGGCATAAGTACCAGGGTAAGGACATTTTTCAATCTGCACAATATCAGTGGGTTGATTTATGAAAGTATTTCTGAAGGTTTTGATTCACAATCTGATTTTCAAGCAGAAATGGAAAACCTGTCAGGAAATATCCATGCCTGGGGAGAATTTGGGCTTACTTACGGCAGAATTATTCTTGACGATGAATCAAAACGTTTGAAAATCGGCACGACATTGAAATACCTTGGCGGTGCCGGTGGACTTTTCACCTCAAGTCCACAATTAAGTGCAGCATTTAACTCAAGTGCAGGCATACTCACCACGGGTGGTTCACTGGATTATGGTTATACTTCAGGCTTTGAAACAGGAGAAATCCAGTTTTCTGATTTTACAGGAGGGTTTGGAGCAGATTTAGGGATAGTATATGAATTAAGGTCAAAAAATAAGTTTCCTGTTGACTCTGCGTATTTACAAAAACCTTACAAACTTCGTTTTGGGATTTCTATATTGGATATCGGTGCTATCAATTACCAAGACGTTTCTGAGTTTGGTTATAATTTGAACGGTACTATAGATGTTGCAGAGTTTGACGAAAAAGATTTAGAAGAAGTGCTGAATGATAATTATCAAGGTACAGAAGTAATTGGAAACACGTCAATTGGCCTTCCTACTTCCCTTCAGGCATTTGTAGATTATAGCGTTACAAGGAGGTTTTTCCTAAGTCTCCACGCAGGTTATTCTCTTAGAAGCGCTACAACCTTCAAAGTTAACAATATCATTAATACCCTTTCTGTTACGCCCAGATTTGAATCCAAATGGATCAGTATTTACAGTCCATTGAGTCTAAGGCAGTTCCAATCAGGTATTCTTTGGGGAGTAGGATTGAGAACAGGTCCATTCATGATAGGATCCGGATCATTGTTGTCAAATCTCCTGTCAAGCACATCAAAAAGCACTGATGTCTTTATTGGACTAAAGGTGCCAATATTTAAAGATAAAGCAAGAAATCTCAAATAATTAGGATTTAGGCTTTCCTGATCCCAGTTCCATATTCTCAATACGGAATATACTTGGATTTAACATATGGTCTAAACGAAAATATTATAGTTGGATAAAAAGATTTATAATTTATCCTGGCACAACTCCACCAAAACCCCATTGGTAGACCTGGGATGTAAAAAAACCACCAATTTGTTATCAGCCCCTTCTTTTGGAATATCATTCAAAATCTCAAATCCTTCGGCCCTCAACCTTTCCATTTCCTTAAAGATATCTTCCACATCAAAGGCGATATGATGGATTCCCTCAGCTTTTTTTTCGATAAATTTCGAGATGGGACTATCTCCTCTTGTGGCTTCCAAAAGTTCAATTTTAGTATCCCCTATCAGAAAAAAAGCAGTTATTACACCCTCTCCCTCAACCTTTTCTGTTTTGTAATGTGCCGATCCCAATAATTTCCTGAACAGCTCATTTGATTTTTGAAGGTCCCGAACTGCGATACCCAAATGTTCGATTTTTCTCATCTTGATATTTTTTTATCTTTGTTGTTGAATCATTTCAAAATGAAGCATGTTAAATTGATGTTTGTAAATATGACTTAATAATTTAAAGATATGATAATCGTTTCGGAAAAGGCAAAAGAAAGAATCCTTGAATTGAAAAAAGAGGAAGGACGGGCAGAAGAAGAAAATATTAGGGTTTCAGTAAAAGGAGGAGGATGTTCAGGATTAATGTACGACCTCGGTTTCGATGGTACTACGGTGGAATCTGACCATATTTTTGAGGACAAGGGAGTCAAAATCATCGTCGATAGGAAAAGTTTACTGTATTTGGCAGGCACCATCCTAGAATTTTCAGATGGACTGAACGGAAAAGGTTTCCAATTCGTCAACCCAAATGCCTCAAGAACCTGCGGTTGCGGAGAAAGTTTTTCAGTTTAAAAGAAACTTTAAAAAATTCAATTTTAAGCCAGTTTTTAAAAACTGGCTTTTTTATTAATAATATTTTAATCAAACCATCATAGCATTGCGAAAAAACACACCTATTGGATTTAAACTTACAAATTGTATAATAATATCAAGCTTTTTGATCAAATAGTCCTGCCAGTTACACAAATTTTTTCAATACAAATTTTTAATTCAAAAATTATATTTACTAGTCATTTTCAATCTTTTTATTAAAAAATGCGAGAAATAAATTTCAATTTAAATTTCATTCTAAAGGAAAATGTTTTTTAACTTACATGATTATTAATTCCTTTTATTATTTTACTTAAATAAATTATTTACTAAAACTAAACCATTTATGACAAAAAATTTACTGAGCGCTTTTCTTTGTTTCTTTTTGATGGGAAGCATTGCAAATGCACAATCTAAAACAGTTACGGGGACTGTGATTTCTATCGAAGATAATTTACCCCTGCCCGGGGTGAATGTGATCATCAAAGGAACTACTTCCGGTGCTGTTACGGATTTGGATGGAAATTATTCCATTCAGGCAGCATCAAACCAGACATTGGTTTTCTCTTTTGTCGGTTTTGAATCACAGGAAGCCTTAATAGGAAACCGCAGTGTAATCAACATCAATATGCAGATTGATGCAAAGACGCTTGGCGAGGTGGTTGTGACTGGTTTTGGATCAATTACCAAAGGAGACCTTACTGGAAACATTGTTTCCATCAAAGGTGCAGAAATCGCCAATATTCCGGTTCCAAACTTTCAGGAAGCTCTTCAGGGAAGATTAGCCGGTGTCTTCGTGGAATCTTCAAGTGGTAAATTGGGTGAGGGTGTGAAAATAAGGGTGAGAGGTACTACTTCCATTTCAGGTGGCAACGAGCCCCTGTATATCATTGATGGTCTTCCCGTTACCTCAGGAGGTGCAATCGGTCTGTTCAACCCCTTGGCAGATATCAATTTCAATGATATAGAGTCATTTGAAGTATTGAAAGATGCCTCAGCGGCTGCTATTTATGGAGCAAGAGCTGCTAATGGTGTGGTCCTGATCACGACCAAGTCAGGTGCCAAAGGCAAAACAAAATTTAATGTAGGGATTCAAAGAGGAGTTTCATCTCCGACAAGAAAGCGAGAGTTCTTAAATGCTTCTGAGTTTGTGGAGCTGATAAGGGAAGCTGGATACAACAATGACCTAAGAAATGGATTAGACCCAATCAATAACCCAGGTGACTTTGAAGATTCTGATCTGGAGTTCGTAGAAAGCAGATTGAACCGATACTCGGGTTGGTCAGACTGGAGGACTTTGGAAACAGATACAGATTGGCAGGAACAGGCATTCAATCCAGATGCAGGAGTCACCAATGTCAACTTTTCAGCATCAGGAGGTGATGATAAAACAAAATTTTATTTCAGTACTGCCTATGACAAGCAGGATGGTATTATGATCAGAAATGATTTTGAAAGGATTTCATTAAGGTTGAACCTTGACCATCAGGTGAATGAGCGATTTACTTTGGGCGCGAATCTAGGCATCAGCAGAACAAGAAACAATAGATTGGCTGATGACAATCAGTTCAACAATCCCATACAGTTGGTTGCCTTAGCTCCTATCACACCCATCAGGGATCTTGATGGCCAATTGTATGACCGTCCCACAGCGACTTATTACAACAACTTGATTGATTCAGAGAATGCACAGTGGTTGAACACCTCTTTCAGAAATATCTCCAATATATATGGAGAGTATAAATTCACTGACAAACTGAGATTTAGAAGTGAATTCGGTGTGGATGTCATGAACCAAAACGAGGAGCAATTCTTCGGATCCAGAACCAATCTAGGGTTATCCACCAATGGTTTTGCAAGGTCCCGATGGCTGAGAATATTCAATTACAATACCAACAACTACTTTACTTATACCAATACCTTCGCTGAAAAGCACAACTTGGAAGTTGTAGCCGGGATGCAGTTCCAGAAATCAGAGGATAACTTTACCAGAGTAGAAGGACAGGAATTTCCTTTGGATGAGTTAAGGACGTTGGCTTCTGCCGCAGAGATTACAGGAGGTACTTCCACATTTACCAATTTTACATTCTTATCCTATTTTGCAAGAGCGAATTATAGATTTGCAGGCAAGTATCTGGCGACAATTAGTGGAAGAATCGATGGATCTTCAAGGTTTGGGGACAACAATAAATATGGTTTCTTCCCGGCCGCTTCCGTAGGCTGGATTGTTTCCGAAGAATCATTCCTCAAGGATAATGACGCTTTGAGCTTATTGAAATTGAGAGCATCCTATGGATTGACCGGAAATGCCGAAATCGGAAATTTTGACCATTTGGGTCTTTATGGTCCGGTATCATATGCACTGTTACCGGGATTAAGACCAACCCAAATTCCAAACCCAAATCTTAACTGGGAAAAAACCGCTCAGTTTAATGTCGGTATCGAATTCGGACTTTTCAGAGACCGAATTACAGGTGAGATTGATTACTACAACAAAGACACCCGTGACCTGTTATTGAATGTACCTGTACCGGCGACCTCTGGTTTTGAAATTCAAAGACAAAATATCGGTAGGATGCAAAATTATGGATTTGAATTGATCCTGAACGGTGCCATACTCAGCAAACAGAATTTTAGCTGGAATGCATCTTTTAACATGGCCAGAAATGTCAATACTGTCAAAGAATTGGCGCCGGGGCAGGTGTCTATTCCCCCTTCAGACTCAAGATATCTTAATGGAATATTCATAGATCAACCGATAGGTGTGTTTTATGGTCCAAAATATGCCGGAGTAGATCCTGCAAATGGTGATGCACTCTACTATCTCAATGAAGAATTGACCGAGACCACCAATGAGTACAATGATGCCGCAAGAATGGTGGTGGGTGACCCAAATCCAAGGTTCATCGGTGGAATCACCAATAATTTTACCTTCGGTGATTTTGATGCCAGCTTCCTTTTCCAAGGTGTATTCGGCAATGACATTTTTGATGGTGGCGGCGGATTCTTCGCTGCCAATGGTGATTGGTTTGATAACTCTACCAGAGATCAATTGGCAAGGTGGCAGAATCCCGGTGACATTACCATGATACCACAGGCAAGATTGGGAGAATGTAACGGTTGCAATGCTTCCAGCAGATACCTTTCTGACGGGAGTTATGTAAGACTTCGGACACTGACAATAGGTTATACTTTACCATCCTACTTGATCAGTAAAATGAAAATTTCCACTGCAAGATTTTACTTCACAGGCCAAAATCTCCTGACTTTCACCAAATATGCAGGATGGGATCCTGAAGTGAATGCAGATTACCTGGCAAGCAATGTTTTCCAGGGAAATGATTTCTATTCAGCTCCACAGGCTAAAATTTTCACATTGGGTCTTAATGTTGGATTCTAAATAGATACTAAAATGAAGAAATATATAACAATAGCGATATTAGGGCTTTCTACTGTTTTCAGTAGCTGTAACGATGAGTTATTTCTCACCCCTTTTCAGAGTATTGACCAGAGCATCGCACTCAGTAATGATGCCAATGTCAAAAGTGTTTTGATCGGAGCATATGCTGAAACAAGAAGTGTTGCGCTTTATGGCGGAAGGCTTCAACTGTATGCTGAGATGCTGGGTGCAAACGGTGAAGTGAGATGGGAAGGGACTTTCAATGAGCCTAGGGAGATCTTCAATAAATCAATATTTGTCAACAACTCCTTTGTAGAAGGTACTTGGTCAACAGCCTACAGTGCCATCAACATCGCAAACAATGTTCTTAGCGCTTTGGATGTAGTCAATGAAGGCGATAGAGACAGGGTGAGAGGGGAAGCTTTGTTCTTGAGAGGTTCAATGTACTTTGAACTGATCAAACTTTATGGTTTACCTTTTGTCGCCGGAAATCCAGCTACTAATCTTGGTGTTCCATTGGTACTTGCTCCTACCAGAGAGATTAATGATGACAGTTTTGTAAGCAGGAATACTGTTGAGGAGATTTATACCCAAATTTTGAGTGATCTGACCCAAGCAGAAAGTCTTCTGCCTCCATCAAATAGTTTCTTGGCCAATTCCTATGTCACCGCAGGCCAACTTTCGAGAGTGTATCTTCAAATGGAAAGATTTGGTGATGCCAGAGATGCCGCCAACAGAGCAATTACCATTGCTACAGGTGAAGGTAAAATGTTGATCCCTGACTACATGTCCGCTTTCAACAATGAGAGCAATACAGTTGAAGATCTGTATGCTATTCAAGTAAATACTCAAGATCCTGCTAACAACATGTTCCTGTTCTATTCCTTACCTGAATTTGGTGCTAGAGGTGGTGATGTGGCAATCCTGGCAAATCACCTGAATCAATATGAATTAGGTGATAGAAGATTGACCCAGTTTTTTACAGGTGCAGGTGAATTGAGAACTGCCAAATGGAGAGATCAATTCAGGAATGTAAAGGTGATAAGGCTTGCCGAGATGTACCTGACACGTGCAGAAGCCAATTTCAGGGAAAGTACCGCAATCGGAGACACTCCATTGAATGATATCAACCGAATCAGGGCAAGGGTAAATCTTCCGGCAAAGACTACTTTGACTTTAGCGGAGATTTTGCAGGAAAGAAAAGTGGAATTGGCTCATGAAGGTCATATTATACATGATGTCAAAAGAACCCGAGGTTCGATCAATGACAATACAGGATCTGATGTATTTCCGTTTGATAGCCCCAGAATGGTATTCCCCATTCCTCAAAGAGAAATGGATGCCAATCCAAATCTGGTACAAAATCCGGGTTACGGAAATTAAAAAAACCAACCTAAAAAAAAAGCCACCAAAGAAGGTGGCTTTTTTTTTTGCCCTGTTCGCTATACTACTCCGCATTACTTACCTTTGCGATCAGATAACCAAACCCATTTATGACAGAATCAATCAAAAAAGTCCCACTCAATGACCTCCATGAAGCTTTGGGAGCCAAAATGGTTCCTTTTGCAGGTTTTAATATGCCTGTGAGATACTCATCGGATATTGAGGAACACAAAACTGTGAGAGAAGGAGTAGGCGTATTTGATGTTTCACACATGGGGGAATTTATGGTCAAGGGACCAAAAGCCTTGGATCTGATCCAAAAGGTAACCTCAAATGATGCTTCCAAACTGGTCATTGGGCAGGCTCAATACAGCTGTTTCCCCAATGACAAAGGCGGAATAGTGGATGATTTGATTGTCTACAAAATGGGGGAAGAAGAATACATGTTGGTGGTCAATGCCTCCAATATCGAAAAAGATTGGAACTGGATCAATCAACATAATGATATGGGTGCCGAATTGGAAAACATTTCGGATATCCTTTCCTTATTTGCCATTCAAGGTCCAAAGGCAATTGAAGCCGTTCAGCCCCTCACCTCCGTTGATCTTTCTGGCATCAAGTTTTACCATTTTACCAAAGGGGATTTTGCAGGAGTCAATGATGTCATCATTTCTGGAACGGGATATACCGGTGCAGGAGGATTTGAGATTTATGTGAGAAATGAAGATGCCGAATTAGTTTGGAAAGCGATTTTTGATGCTGGAAAAGAATTTGGGATCAAACCTATTGGACTCGGAGCTAGAGACACGCTTAGGCTGGAAATGGGTTATTGTCTATATGGAAATGACATCACCGATGAAACCTCTCCTCTTGAGGCAGGTTTGGGATGGATTACCAAGTTCACCAAGGACTTTATCAATAGTGATAATCTGAAAAAACAAAAAGATAATGGGATAGATAAAAAATTGGTTGGTTTTATCATAAATGAAAAAGGAATTCCCCGATCCCACTACCCTATTGTGAACAATACTGGTGAAATCATTGGAGAAGTCACATCAGGTACAATATCCCCATCGATGGGTGTAGGGATAGGCCTTGGATATGTAAAGTCTGAATATGCATTGCCAGGAACAGAGATTGCCATAACTGTAAGGAATAAAAACCTTCCTGCAACAATTGAAAAACTTCCGTTATACAAAAAATAAGACAATCTAATTTATAACCTCGCCATTGACCTTACTATTTCAATGCCGAGGTTTTTTATTGAATTTTAAAAATGAAAAAAGTTGAAATTTGCCTTAGTCCCGAATTGCTTCACCTGTATGATATCAAAGATAAAAATGTTGTGATAGTTGATATATTTAGGGCAACTTCCACCATGATGGCTGCTTTGGCAAATGAGGTGATCTCCATTACTCCTGTTTTGAATTTGGAATCATGCAGATTGCTGGAAAAAGATGGATATGTAATTGCTGGGGAAAGAGATGGCAAAACAGCTGAAGGATTTTCCTTGGGGAACTCTCCTTTAGCCTATTTAGAAAAAAAGTTTTCAGGAAAGAAAATTGCAATGACTACCACTAATGGAACTGTTGCTATAGAAAAAACAAAGAGTTTTGCCAAAAACATCATACTTGGTGCTTTTGTAAACCTCAGTTCAACAGCGGAATATCTAATATCCCTAGAAGGAGATGTGCTGATACTCTGTGCAGGTTGGAAAGGGAAATTTAACCTTGAAGATTCCCTCTTTGCTGGCGCTTTAGTAAGCAATCTACATCCTCATTTTGAAACTGATTGTGATACATCCATAGCTATGAGAGCACTCTATGAGGGAAATGAACATAGAATGCGAATTTTTATGGGACAAGCCTCCCATGCCAAAAGGCTCCAAAATCACAATATTGAGGCTGATATTGATTTTTGTCTTTCACAGAACATTTATGATTTCATTGGAATATTGAAAGATGGAAAACTCATTTCCCAAAAGATTGAAAATTAAAACTGACCAAATAATATATTACAATCCTCATTATCAGATTCACATTGCCACCAAATTTACATACCTTTGTTGGCGTTCCGAAATCAATCATTTCACTGCAAAATATCCCATCACAACATGACCGAGGTTAAACTCTTTTCCGGTACCAACAGCCACCTTCTTGCCGAAAAAATAGCAAAAAATTACGGAAAAAGTCTAGGAGATCTGACCATCTCCAAATTCAGTGACGGAGAGATGTCACCCAGCTACAATGAGTCTGTAAGGGGTTGTACGGTATTTTTGATTCAAACTACAAATCCAAATGCTGATAATCTCATGGAATTATGTTTGATGATCGATGCCGCTAAAAGGGCAAGTGCCTATAAAGTTTGTGCTGTAGTTCCTTATTATGGATATGCCAGGCAAGACAGAAAAGACAGACCAAGGGTTTCTATAGCAGCAAAATTGATTGCCAATATGTTAACCTCCGCCGGTGCAGATAGGATCATGACCTGTGACCTTCATGCCGGCCAAATTCAAGGTTTTTTTGATATACCTTTGGATCATTTAAACGGATCAGCTATTTTTGTGCCCTATTTGGAAAGGCTCAATTTGGACAACTTGCTTTTTGCTGCACCCGATGTTGGTGGTGTTGCTAGAGCAAGGTCTTACGCCAAGCATTTTGAAGTAGAAATGGTGGTCTGTGACAAGCACAGAAAAAGAGCCAATGAAGTGGCGTCCATGCAGGTAATCGGGGATGTTGAAGGGAAGGATGTCATCCTTATTGATGATTTGGTAGATACCGCAGGCACATTGTGCAAGGCAGCCCAGATTATTATGGATAAGGGAGCTACTTCAGTAAGGGCAATAGCTACTCACGGAGTACTTTCAGGAAATGCCTATGATAATATAGAAAATTCCCTTCTCAAGGAACTTGTGATTACAGACACGATCCCTATGAAAAGACAATCATCAAAAATCAGGGTCTTGTCCGTGGCAGACCTTTTTGCAAAAGCCATCCATGCAGTGACCGGAAATACTTCCATCAGTGCATTGTTTATTTAATGAATTACTTAATCAATTATATATACTTAAATTAAAAATTTTATGAAATCATTAGAGATTATAGGGTTTAAAAGAGCAAATCTCGATAACCAGGAATTGACCCAAATCCGTCAGGATGGTAATGTTCCATGTGTAGTTTATGGACCTGCTATTAAAGAACAAATCCATTTCTACTCTCCTGCTATTTTGTTCAGAGACTTGGTGTACACTCCAGAAGTCCACATGGTTGATCTGAACATTGAAGGCGAAAAAATGAAAGCGGTATTGAAGGATTCTCAATACCACCCAGTTTCAGACGTTTTGTTGCATGCTGATTTCTTGGCATTCAGTCCTGACAGACCAATCAAGTTTGAAATACCAGTTGTAATCAAAGGTACATCTCCAGGTATCATCAAAGGTGGTAAACTTGAGATCAAAACAAGAAGATTAGCTGTCAAAGGTTTGGCAGGAAATCTTCCTGATAGTATTGAAGTCGATATCAATAACTTGGATTTGGGTAAATCATTTAGAGTTGGTGATTTGAAAGTAGAAGGCTTTGAAATTCTTACCAGCCCAAATGTTTCCATAGTTACCATTGGTATTCCAAGAGCACTTAGAGGCAAAAAAGCTGAGTAATCAGACTTTTAAAACGATAAAATCAAATCCTGCTTAACCTTAAGCAGGATTTTTTATTTTTGTACAGCTTTTATCTAATTATAATTGACAGCATTTTACCCCGTAAAAAAGATAGACTTTCAAATTGCTGAATTAAATATCTATTCAAGCTTTCTTCGGTCTTCCGACTTCTGTCACATATATAAGATAACCAGCATCATTTCAATTAATCATTACTACAATAGAAAATGAAATATCTCATCGTGGGACTTGGTAATATCGGTCCTGAATATGAACTGACCAGACATAATGTAGGCTTTTTGACCGTTGATAGATTGGCTGACCAACAAGGTGTCCAATGGAAAAGTGATAGACTTGCATTTACCGCTCATTTTAAATACAAAAGCAGACAGATCCATCTGATCAAACCTACTACCTACATGAATCTCAGCGGAAAATCAGTCAACTATTGGATGAAAGAGCTGAATATTCCTAAAGAAAACGTGTTGGTCATCGTAGATGACGTGGCACTTCCTTTTGGCAAATTGAGAATGCGAGGTAAAGGTTCTGCTGCCGGTCATAATGGCCTCAAAAATATAGAAGATTTAACAGGTGGTCAGGATTATCCCAGGTTGAGATTCGGCATTGGTGATGATTTCCCAAAAGGAAGGCAGATAGAATATGTCCTCGGCAGATGGTCCCAAAAAGAAATAGACGAACTTCCCATTTTCATGGACAAAGCAATTGAAATGGTTCTTTCCTTTTGTACTGTTGGTATCAATATGACGATGACGCAGTTTAATGAGTGATTAGACTTGAGATGCTAGACTTGAGACGTGAGACTTGCGAATTTTAGATTTTAGAGGGTAGATTTTAGATTGCGGGTCATTGCGCCTGCCGTTGGTAGGAGGAGCACTTTCATTGAACTTAATAATGGGGTATTACATTGTGCGACGTGACAATCTCTGATTTTATTTCCACCATATTTCAATGATATATCTACCTTATTTTCATTCAATAAAAAAGAATTACGGATAATCTTTTGAAATCCACTCTTTGAAAACTTACTTTGCATTCACTTCAGGAAACTGATTTATAAAGAAGAGGTGAGAGAACAGGCTCGAAGACCCTCTGGCAACCACCCCGACACATCGGGAAAGGTGCCAAAACCTGCCCGTCCAATCGGGAACTATAAATTAGAGATTATGCCATT